>DSDE01000151.1 GCA_011049095.1 Fidelibacterota bacterium | reverse complement strand
CTTATTTGGCAGAGGCCTTAAATTAAGTGAAGCTGAAGCAATTGCGCTGGAAAACAATCTGCAATTGCAGCTTGCTGATGAGGCACTGCGAAAAGCAGAAATAAGTCTCAGGGATGCAATAGGTGCGGTTTTGCCTAGCATCAGTGCCTATGGTCAATATACCAAAAACTATGAGTTGCCAGTCATTGTAATTGATTTTGATGGACCCGGGCCAGCGCCGGCAACTGCTATTCCAATGGGCTCTGTTTACAGCAGTACGGGAGGTGTTTCTCTTTCTCAACCAATTTTTACTGGTGGCATGGTTTACAGTGGTTACAAGATTGCCAGGGAAGGTGTCAGGCTGGCGGAATTAAGCAAAGAGCAGCGGGAAATGGATATCATCAAAACCATTCGCACCCTCTATTACCAGCTCGGTTTGCTCAGCAGCCTGGAGAAAGCGACAGAAAGAAGCCTTGAGTCAGCCAAACTGAACTATGAAACAGTGCAGAAAAAATTAAATGTGGGGAAAGCTAACCAGTTTGAAGCCCTGCAAGCACAAGTCGGCTACGAAAGCCTTAGGCCGCAGCTTATTAATTTGAAAAATCAAAAACAGATATTGCTTACAAATTTTAATACTTTTCTCAATGTGCCGCCGACACAAAAATTTGACAGCGTGGGTGAGCTGATTCAGGAAAAAAATCCTTTCCAGGAAAAATCTCTGGAAGAGCTTAAAGTAATTGCTGCTGAGCAACGTCTTGAGTTGAAGCTAATGAGAAGCCAAAAAAGCATAGCAGTCAATCAGAAAAGAATAGCAGTGGGGCAGGCGTTGCCAATGGTCTCTCTTAGCGCTGACCTGCGTCATCAGGCTCAGGCAGATAAAACAGAAGATCTGGATTATTACCGCAGCAGAAGCACAGCTCTCGTAGTTTCTATACCCCTTTTTAATGGCGGCAGAAAGCTGGCCGGCATTCAGAAAGCAAAAATTGGCGAGAAAGAGCTTGAGCTCCAAAGCCGGCAGATGGAGCTGCTTATCGAAGCTGATGTGGAATCTGCTTACCTTATGCTAAGGGAAAGTGAATTGAAAATCGAGAGCAATAGCCGTTTGGTAGAGCAAGCAGCAGAAGCTCTTCGCCTTGCGAGACTAATGTATGATAATGGCAGCGTGACCCAGCTTGAAGTGCTAAATGCCGAAAGCGGATGGCTTCAGGCACAGTCAGCCTATCTTTCATCTATTTTTGAATTTAATGTGGCTTTAACTAGTCTTAAATCAGCAATTAATCAATTATAAAAGGAGTAAAAAAAATGAAAAATCTAATGCCGGTTCTGATCTTAAGCAGTGTCATTATGCTGAGCGCTTGCGGAAAAAAAGCACAAACTGACACTGTGCCCCTGCGAACCAGCACCGAGGAGATTAAACGTCTAAGCCTCGCATTGCCGCAGGATGCTGATGAAAAAGAGATGAAGCGCTTCATCGCCGAAGTAAAGGCACTTATTGATGCCAGGATAAATACTGCACAGCTTGAGGAGGAATTTGCCATCATTCCTGTGGGTGTTGATACTGTTAAATATGGCTCAATCAGCGAGACACTAAATTATCTTGGCGACATTCAGGCAAAGAAATCTATCCGCGTTTATTCAAAAGTGCCGGATAGAATCGAAAAATATTTTGTCGAAGAAGGCGACTATATTCAAGCGGGGGAGCCAATCGCCCAGGTTAGCAATGATAAGCTACGGGAAGCCCTAAATCAGGCTAACGCCGGGCTCCAAAGCGCAAAAACTCAGTTAAAGAATATGGAAGATGAATATAGCCGAATTGCCAAATTATACAAGGAAAAAGCCGTCAGCGAGAGCCAATATCAACAGATGAAAACCCAGCTCGAGATTGCTAAAAATGGTGTTGACCAGGCTAACGCCGCTTTCAATACGGCAAAAAGCACGGTACAAGATGCTTTGGTGAAATCGCCAATTAGCGGTATTGTGACAGAAAAGCTTTTCAAATCTGGTGATATGGTAAGTATGCAGGCACCCTTGGTCACAGTCAGTCAGATCGATCCAGTAATCGTTATAGTTAATGTTGTGGAATATAAGGTTGGTGCACTTAAGCAAGGTATGAAAGCTGCTCTGGATGTGCCGGCGTTTCCAGGTAAGACCTTTTATGGGGAAATCACTCGCATTTCTCCGGTTATCAATCCCCAAACCCGAACTGCTGCTGTCGAGATTGAAGTCACCAACCAACAGAAGGAGCTGAAACCGGGAATGTTTGCTAAGGTGCAGGTATTTCTCCAAACGAAAGAGAATGCTTTACTTGTGAAGAAAGATAACCTTGATAAACAGACCATATCACTAAGCAGCGGCATCTCATTGCGGGACTCAGAAGTCAGGGAAAACTACTCGGTTTTTCTTGTCCAGGATAGTGTTGCCCATTTCCAGCCTGTGGAGCTTGGTATTGTCACCGGCTCTTTGGTTGAAGTGACCAGCGGTTTAAAGGCCGGGGACATCATTGTGAGTCTGGGCCGTTCAAATCTACAGGATGGCTCTCTTGTTAAAGTTCTGAAAACTCGCTAAATCAGGAGCATATAATGAATATTTCAAAACTTAGCATTCGACGGGGTGTCACCTTTGCCATGATTTATCTTATAGCCATCGGCTTTGGAATCTATGGACTCTTGCAGCTTAAGCTGGACCTCTATCCCAGTCTTGAATTTCCCCTGGTGGGAATCATTACCAATTATGAGGGGGTTGGCCCGGAAGATGTGGAAAACCTCGTCACCAGACCTTTAGAGAGTACGGTTATATCTGTTGAGGGTGTAAAACGAGTTACCAGCCAGAGCCGAACAGGAGCTTCTGTTGTCTTTATTGAATTCAACTGGGGCACAGATATGGCCAAGGCGGAAAATGATGTGAGAAAGAATATTGATTTTGTTCGGGATTTTTTCCCTCAGGAGGTGAGCGAACCCCTGACTTTTGCCTTTAATCCCTCTTTGCAGCCAATTTTGTTTTTCAATGTTTCCAGTGAAATCTTAGGTGATGCGGAGCTTCGGAAAATTGCCGAAGAGCAGATCCAGCCACGCCTGGAGCGTCTTGAAGGTGTGGCTCGGATCCAGGTTTCTGGCGGTCTTGAGCGTGAGATTCAGGTGTTGATAGACCCTTACCAGTTGGCTGCAAACAGTCTGTCAATGGACCAGCTAATCAATGCTCTGCGCTTTTCCAATCTGGAGATACCGGGAGGTATTCTCGAAGAAGGGAGACGGGAGTTTGCAATAAAAACCAATGCTGCCTTTGAGAGTGTTGATCAGATCCGCAATGCCGTGGTGGGCTATTCAAAAATGGGTCAGCCAATCTACCTTCAGAATGTTGCTAATCTCGTTGACGGCTATAAAGAGCAGACTCAGGTGGTGCGAAATAACCGGAAAAACACTATCATTCTCATAGCCTACAAGCAAACCGACGCCAACACGGTCAATGCCTGCGAAAATGTCATTAATTATCTTCCCAATCTGGAAAAACGGATTGGTGGTGATGTTGATTTTAATGTGATCTATAATCAGGCCGAATTTATTAACAAATCAATCCGCAATCTCAGCAGCACAGCTATTATGGCCTTTTTTCTCAGCGCGCTGGTGCTTTTTTTCTTTCTGCGCAGCTTCCGCTCATCCCTTATTGTGGCCACTTCTATTCCGGTCTCCATTATCGTCACCTTTTTTGTGATGAGTCAGTTGGGGCTGACCTTAAATATCATCAGTATGGCCGGACTGGCTTTGGCAGTGGGGCTGTTGGTGGATAACTCTATTGTGGTGCTGGAAAATATCTTTCGCCGCAATCACGATGAAAATGAGCTGATTCGGGAAGCCGCTGAAAAGGGAAGTCAGGAAGTCGGCACCGCTATCACTGCTTCTACACTGACGACAATCTCTGTGTTTATCCCAATTCTTTTTGTACCGGGTATTTCCGGTGAGCTCTTCAAGGATATGGCCTTGACTATTGTTGTTTCCCTTGTAACATCTCTTCTGGTGGCCCTAACCTTAATACCGCTGCTGGCGTCAAGATTACTTTCCCGTAAGCAGCAACAGCATAAAACAGGTATTATGAATCTGTTTGATAAATATGTCGGCAAGAGTATTGACTATGGCCGTAATACCTATGAAAAACATTTGCGAGTCATCATTCGTCATAAAAAAATAACGATGCTGGTCATTTTGGTGTTAGTTGTAGTCACCGGCATTGCTGCTAGCCGCTTAGGCGGAGAATTTATTCCCGAGGCAGATGAAAGTTCCGTCGCTTTCAATATTGAAGCAGAAGTAGGAACCTCTCTGCCGGAAATGGACAGAATTATGACCCAAATAGAGGAGCTGATTTTTGGACACTATCCAGAAGTAACCAATCTCTACTCCAATTTTGGCAGGAGCACCGGATTTGGCGCGCTTTTTGGCGGGGAATCTTATAAGGGAAGCATTCGCTTGAATCTTTTGGATAAATCTGAGCGCGATCGGACTCAAAAAGAGATTCAAGACGAGCTTCGTGAACAATTATCTGCGCTTCCCGGTCTAAAAATGTCTTTTACACAAGGCGGGCCACAGACTGGCGGAGAAGGCGCTATTTCTGTAAA
The DNA here is from genome assembly GCA_011049095.1 of Fidelibacterota bacterium. Classification (GTDB taxonomy): domain Bacteria; phylum Fidelibacterota; class Fidelibacteria; order Fidelibacterales; family DSDE01; genus DSDE01. Next base: position 4,071 of record DSDE01000151.1, on the reverse strand, counting down.
AATATTTGGCGAAGACCTTATCAAAGGCAAAGAACTCGCTTACCAAATTGAAGCGCTGATGAAAACGATTCCCGGCCTGGTGGATATCAGCTTCAGTTTCAGCAAGCCTCAACCAGAATACCAGATTCATTTAGATCGGGACCGCATCAGCCGGCTCGGTTTGAATGTTGGCAGCGTGGCTCAGGCTGTCAGCACCGCGATGAAAGGCAGCATTGCCACCCGCTATCGTGAAGGTGCCGATGAATATGATGTTTTTGTCCGCTATGAACGAAATTTTCGAACTGATGAGACTGACCTGAAAAATATCCTCATAACCACGCCTGCCGGCATCCAGATTCCTTTGTCAAATATTGCATCTATCGGCTCTGATCTGGGGCCGGTGAAGATAGACAGAGAAGATCAGGCAAGATATGTGGCTGTCAATGCTGGAAATTCTGGTCGGGATCTTCAGTCTATCACCGAAGATTTAAACAGACAGTTGGCAACGCTATCAATTCCGCCTGATTTCCGGTTAGAGATTGGCGGCACCGCCAAAGACCTACAAGAGTCCTTTATGTATCTGGGGCTGGCAATATTAATCGCTATTCTGTTGGTTTATATGGTTATGGCTTCTCAGTTTGAATCGCTGCTGGACCCCTTCATTATTCTCTTTACACTGCCTTTGGCCTTTATTGGTGTGATTTTCGCGTTGGTTATCAGCGGTACCAATATCAGCATCACGGTTTTTATCGGTGGAATGCTTCTGGTGGGTATTGTGGTGAATAATGGAATCGTGATGATTGACTACATCAACCAATTGCTGACAGATAAAAAACTCTCTCTGGAAGAGGCGGTTGTCATCGGAGCCAAAACCCGTTTCCGGCCAGTGCTTATGACTGCCCTTACTACTATCCTTTCGATGATTCCACTGGCCTTCGAGCTGGGCAGCAGCGCTGAGATTTGGGCGCCTATGGCTAGAGCCGTTATTGGCGGGCTTACTTTCTCAACTTTTCTGACTCTGATTTTTGTGCCGGTGATGTATATCATCTTTCAGAGAAGAAATCTGGACCGCAAGCGAAAAGTATTTGCCGCCCGCTTGAATGAAGCATAAGCGCATACAAAATCTGCAGATGAGAGCCCCGGATTTTCGGGGCTTTCTTTTAGCTGCTCAGCCATTTCCAGGATAGTATATATTCATAGCTTTTAGGAACTTCGTTCTGAATCTCATCAAAGTTCCATTTTCCTGGGAGATTATAATAGTGACAGGCCAGCTCAAAATGAGCCATGGCAATTCCCATATCTACCCGCTGCAAATCTGTAAGAAAGGCTTTTCGGTAATTGGGGCTTCGTTGCAGGTAGAAATCCACGCCGGACTCCTTGAAACCTAGTCGCCAGGGCTGACGATTGGAGGCCGATGGAGCCAGCCGTACACATTCCAAAATAGAAAGCATTCTTTCATCAAGCGTATGCTCATTAAGTGGAATATTCAGTTTCCTATCAAAGGTAATCTCTTTTAATGATTTTCGGTGATCTGAGCCGGCAGTCTTTCGGAAAATCTGGTCAATGAGGCTGCTCTTGCCGCCGGCATAGCCAAAAGGCACCACAATGGAGATTTGCTCGCCATCGGAAAGGGTGATTTGATTTAGAAAATGCTTCTTCTGAAAAGTGCCGCCCATCCAGCAGCTTCCCAAATCCAGGTCAGTCAGACGCAAAATAATCTTTTCCAATGCAAAACCAAGATCCTCCGGCATAAATTCCTTTTCATTTTCAAAGGCGATGATGAGATATTGAGCGCCTTTGATGACGCCGTATGTACCAGGAACTCTTCCCAATCGATTGCCGCTTTCCCGCAGCATAAGAAAGCGCTGTTTACTCCCAAAAGGGGTATTACCATAATTTACAAGAGCATCTTGAATTAGCTCCAGTTTTTGCGGCTCAATCTCCTTCATAGCAAAATTTCGGCAAGAACGACGAAATTTGATGATTTCGGGTGTCTTATTTGTCAATGGCAGATGATTCATAATTTTCCTCTAATATTTGTAAGCAATTGAAAATATATCTTTCTAAAAGTAATTTATTGAAGCTCAAAGCGCTGGCCGTATATTCATTTTCTGATTGTTAATTCCTATCTCATTGTTTCGGGTTTTCATAGTGGAAAAGATAAGCATTTTTATGCAAATTTTTGCAGAATTGAGCAGGGAAGGGATAATAGGCCAGAGATTGTTTAATTTTTAAAAAATTCCCCAGGATAAATGTCTTACTGATATAGTGATGCTACACGGACGGAAATAAAGCTTCACAACGATCATTATTTAGTTTCGTGGCTGCTTAAAATTCAGTAACTTAGCAATCAATAAGCGGTCCGGCAGCATCCACTTTTAAAGAAGCTTAAATCAAAAGCCGGCTGCGGAAGAGAGCAAAAAGAGAGGACAAACAATGATTGCATGCTCAGAACTTACCATCGCCTTTGGCCAGCAGATACTTTTCAAAGACGTTTCAATCAAATTCAGTAATGACAATTGCTATGGGCTTATTGGCGCAAATGGCTCGGGAAAATCTACCTTTTTACGAGCATTAGCCGGTGAACAAGAGATAAGGTCCGGGCAAATCCATGTACAAAAGGGGAAAAGAATCGCAACGCTGCGACAGGACCATTTTGCCTTTGATGAATTTACTGTTATGCAAACTGCCTTGATGGGGCATAAAGAGCTCTATGATATGCTCAATGAAAAAGAGCTGCTTGAAGTGAAGGATGATATTACAGATTTAGAGGGGATGCGTCTGGCTGATTTATACGGTGAATTGGCTGAGCTTGACGGCTATGAAGCCGAGTCAGAAGCCGGCAAGCTGCTGGACGAGCTGGGAGTAAGCGCCGACATGCATCATTCATTGATGGAAAACCTGGAAAGCGGCGTGAAAGTTCGTGTCCTGCTGGTGCAGGCGCTTTTTGGGAATCCCGATATTCTTTTGCTGGATGAGCCCACCAATAACCTAGATCTGGAGTCTATTGCCTGGCTTGAAGAGTTTCTCTACAATTTTCAAAATACTGTCATCGTGGTGAGCCACGACCGCCATTTTCTCAATCGGGTCTGCACTCATATTGCTGATATTGATTATAAAACCATCCGAATTTATGCCGGAAATTATGATTTCTGGTATCAGGCCACTCAGCTCGCTGTGCAGCGTTTCAAAGATGAAAAAAGAAAGCGGGAAGATAAAATCAAAGACCTGGAAGACTTTATCGCTCGTTTTTCGGCAAATGCTTCCAAAGCGAGGCAGGCCACATCCCGAAAAAAGCTTGTGGAAAAACTCACCATCGAGGATATGCCGGCATCTTCCAGAAAGCATCCCTTTGTCGAATTTAAAGCATCCCGAAACTGTGGGAAAAGCATCCTGAAAGTCACCGGATTAAATAAAAGCATAGATGGAGAAATCCTTTTGAAAGACCTGAATTTCAGTGTGGAAAATGGTGATAAAATCATATTTGTCGGCGCAAACAACAATGCCAAAACAGCTCTTTTTGATATTCTCACCGGGAAAATCCAGGCAGACAGCGGCAGCTTTGAATGGGGCGTGACTATCACCGCCAGCTATATGCCAAGGGATAATGCTGACTTTTTCTTGAAAGAGATTACTGTTCTTGACTGGCTGAGGCAATTTGCTACGGGTGAGAATACCGAGCAGTATCTACGGGGTTTTCTCGGAAGGATGCTTTTTTCTGGCGACGATGTTATGAAAAAGGTCAATGTCCTTTCCGGCGGTGAAAGAGTACGCTGTCTCTTATCGCGCTCAATGCTCTCCGGAGCAAATGTGCAGATTCTTGATGAACCCACCAATCACCTGGATTTGGAAGCTATTTCAGCGGTCAATGAGGGGATGATACGCTTTCCAGAAATCATTTTGTTTGGCTCTCATGACCACGAATTAAATAATACCGTCGCCAATCGTGTTATCGAATTGACCCCCAATGGTATGATTGACCGGAGGACGAGTTTTGATGAGTATTTCAATGACCCCAGAGTCCGGGATCAACGAAATGTTCTCTATCGCAATCAGCAGAGAATGGTTATATAATCTCATATATTATAATGT
>DSDE01000149.1 GCA_011049095.1 Fidelibacterota bacterium | reverse complement strand
CTTTCATAGTTGGGCTTTTTGTCTTGAGAAAGCTTGAGAATAGCATACATATCGGCCATCACTCTTGTGATTTGGCGTATTGTATCGTTGTCAGGATACTGTTTTTGCAAAGCGTCCGTGAGGCTGGACAGGGTGGATATTTTGGAATTGACGTCGTGCTCAAAGCGATGGAGCTGTTCCTGAATGGTGATGCTTTCATTAAGCTGCCCCCGCCGTTTTTTGGCAAAAAGGTTGGTTTGGAGTTCTTTTAGGCTTTTATCTAAGTATTTAACGGCTTCCTGCGTAAGGGGAAGTGGGTCTTTCTTATCCATTTCCGGATCGTTAAAGATGATTTCAGAAAGGAGCAGCCAGACATTGCTGCGGCGACGTTCCATTTTCTCTTCACTTTCCGTAAGCTTTAAAAAAGCCTCGGCAAGGATTTTCGTATTAAATACGTTTTGATAGGTGTTCCCTTGTCGCTCAAAATTGACCCGCTCTTTGAAGGTTTTTGCCAGAAAGGTATCGAAAAAGAAGCTTTTGGGACGAATGGGCTCTATGGTCAGCGCCTCGATAAATGGGGGAAGGATGCGGTGAATTTCACCGAGAATGATCATTCGCTGTCCGTGAAAGTCGGTTTTTTCCCGGCCAGCAAAGCGCAGGATGTTTTCCACCGCATACTCAATCAGGCTTTCCAGAATGTTTTCGGCATCGGTTTTGGTATCACGGCTTTTGGCTAATTCTGCATACTCGATGAAGGAGGTGGTGAATTGTTTGTAAATTTCAGCGTCTTCATTGGTTTCATAGCAATGGGTGAGCGCAGTCAGGTAGTTATTCACATTGCGGTAACGATTGCAGCTTTGATCACTTTCCAATAATTGCATATATAGTTTTCGTGCCAATGGCCAGTTTTTCCCCCGTAGCGCAGCCAAAGCTTGATCTGATGATTCTTTTTCTGTCATTTAATATCCTTTCTTAGTCGCATAGCTGAAAATATCAAAATATCTGAGCTGCGGCAAATTCAATGGATTGGACGGCGCAAATAGAAGCACTTTTTCATATTTATCCAATGCATCCTGCAATTCATTAGCGCATTTGTCAATGGTGTAGTCCCAGATGAGGACGGCGAAACGAGCATTGCTTTTTTTCAGCAAGTCCGTCGCATCCGCACCCGCTTCGTTATACCTTGTGATGTGGACTTGCGTATGGGGTTTGTTTAATGCATGTGCAAAAGCACCATCTGTGTTATAGTGCAGCAGAATGTGTTTCGTGACAAAACTGGACAAGTTTCTTACTTTATTGGATATTTCATAAATCTCAAGTTTATAGTATCTAAGGTTTTCCGTGTACTGAATCTGAATAACCGAGTCTTGCCGTCCTGCACCGCGGGCAATCACGGTATTCTTCTGGTTTTTAATCTTTTGTATGGTTTCCATAGGGGTGGCGCGCAGCGCAGGGTCTGGAGCCAGGAGGTTCAGCAGGATTTCCTTCATTTGCGAACTGAGAAGCGGCAAGCTGCGAACATAGCGCTCATAGTGCGCTTTTTCATAGAGCCGGCGTCTGTTATTCTGAAAGGTTTTAAGAAATGTGTATGTGTCCAGAACCATCAGCAGATTGACACCGGCAAGCCAACTCCAGCTCTTTTCTCTGTGCCAGCTTCGTTGCAAAATCAGCTCCGGCGGGGCAAAATAGTGATCGCCTAAGAGGGGTGGCAGCAGCGGATTTTCGGTGAGGGTTTTTTCTTTGAGCGGCAGCAGCAGCCAATGCTCCATCAGCATCATATTGCCCAGAGTATCATTCTGCAGTGTGGTGGGCGTAATCCCCAGAAGCTGCATCTTGCGGTTGTCGAGCTGCATCAGAAAGTAGAGACTTTTTTCCAGCGTCTTATCAGCATATTGGGCTCGTTTTGATTTCTCAATATTTTTGTCTAGTGTTCTCTTATCAATCAAATTGGAAAAGGTTTGCGGTGCATAGGTGATGAGATTATTTTTGTCGAGGATTTCCAACAATTCGGGCATGAAGCTCCAGTTATTGACCAAATTGGGCAGGGTGCTTTGGTAGAGACTTTCCAGCAGAAGCTTTTCCTGCGCATGCCCATTATTATTTTGAAAAATGGTCATTTGGGCTGAGGTTGTGAAAAAGCGGTGTTCTTCAAAGACATTAATATTTTGAAATGTTGTCGATTGAGATCTAATTTGTTTAAGAAAAAACTTATTGGTCTTCCATTTCCCGCTGATTTCCTCGAGTTGTGGCTGCCAATAAGTCAAGGTGGTGGGTTTTTTTGAATTTCCGTTCAAAGCGCCTTTGAATTCTTCCATACTTTGGTAGCGTTTGGCGGGGTTGCGCTCGGTGGCTTTGCGAAAGATGGGTAGCCAGTGTTCATATTTCCCATTTCTGCACTCATTTTCAAAAAGCTTCCAATCCAGCTCGACGCCGCCGTAGGCATCGGGTATGGGCTGTTTGCGGGTTATGAGTTCCATGGCAACCACGGCGAGGGTATAGATGTCCGAAGCTGCTGAGACCATGTGCTGTTGTCCCGAAATGAGTTCCGGCGCGCGATAGCCCGGCGTGGTGATGATATCATTGATGATTTTGCCATTCATTTTGATGGCAAAGCTGCCCATATCAATGAGGACGAGCTGCTTTTCTTCAGTGCGCAGGACGTTGGAGGGCTTGAGGTCGGTGTAGTAAAACTGAAAAGAATTCTGCCTGTCGGCGGTGGTGTAGGGGGTATGAAAGCGGCGGATAATTTCGGAGATGGTGTTGATGTACATGTGGGTAAAGCCAAAGACATTTTTACTGAGTTCTTTGTCATTGGCGGTGACCGGTGCGCCGGTGAAGTAATTGAGAATGAGATAGGGTTCTTTTCCGTAAATATCCGGTGTGGTGGTATAGCTCCTGCCATTTTTATCGGTATGAGGTCCGTAAATATCGGGATTGATATCTTCAACCAGGTCTAAAAGGATGGGGATATTGGGAATACGCCGCGCCCAACCGTGAAGCATTGCCGCTTTTTCAATATTCATTGTTCTGCGGATGCGTTGAATCGTGTTGGGACGGTCGCCATCGTTTTGATTTTCAAAGAGAATTGGTGCATAGAGGGAGCGTTTGATGAGCACTTTTTTATTCAGGAGCTTTTTGTCGTGGGCGATGAGGATGACGCCCAAGCCGCCGGCTGTGAGGATATCGCTCACTTCATAGCGGTTTCCCAGAAGGGCAGGCACGCGAAATGTCCCCTTCTCTTTGTGGGTCAGCTCAATGATTTCCCGCTGAAGGGCATTTTCAAAATATTTTTTCATAGGTTTTCCTTTTTAGTTGAAAGGATAATTGGAATTGCATCAGATTTTTTCCACGATGAGGGTCAGGTCGCCGATGCAGATTTCTGCACCGATGCTCAGGTAGGCTTCCTTTTCAGGTTTCATCTCTTGTCCTTTGAAAGAGACGCGATGGCTGCCGATATTTTTCATTATCACATAATTAGCCTTGCGCCAGATTTTAAGGTGATTGCGGGAGATTTTGTCAGATTGCTGCGTATAGGGCTTCAAATCCAGGTCCACAACTTTTTGCGAAGAACTCTTTTTACCAATGAGGGCGGAAGCATTCTCCAAATCGGGGATAAATTCCGTCACTTTGTTTTTTTGCGCATTATAGACACTGATGCGAAAATTGTCGGTGAGGGTCGGGTAATTTTTCGCCGGATTAGAAGGCTGAGGCGGGAGAGCAGGCGTAGAAGGTGTAGATGAAGTGGGAACTTGTTCGGAACTTTGATTGAATGATGAGCTGGCTCCAGAATCAAATCCAGATTCATCAATGGAAATTCTTACTTGAATCTCAATGGATTTTTCACGGCCGTCGGGCAGGGTGCAGCGGAGTTTTGAAAAAGCGTTGTTCAGGTTTTTGATAACGATGCCATCTGCCCTTTTTTCGATGTGCTGATTTAAGCGCTCATCGGAAAAGCGCCATATTGTATCAGGCGGGAAATTTTGTGAGCCTTCGATAAGCCACGCCGCTTTTCCCGTCAGTACTTTTGTCGCTGGCAGTTCCAGAATATGAATGACAAACGGGGCATCTTCGCCGGTTTGCCGGTCGGTGCACCAGATTTCCCGTCGCGGCAGAGACTTTGCCCCAGCTTTTGCTTCTATTATGATGGAATTTTCCTTTTTCTCAGTCATCAGGTCTTCGTTATTTTGCATGCCCCAAGTGATATCTTTTGAAAAATGGGTCGGTTTTTTGATTTCATATTTATCGTTGATAAAGAGATAATGTTCGTTCATTAGCAACTCCTTAAAATATTGGTGAGTCAGCTTGCTGAGCGCTGGTTTGCATGGTGCTGCGTGCACTGACGGTGCTGCTGGTTTTGGAAATTCGATTCATATCCGCCTGGGTCAGCTTATGGTCCCGCTTGACTTTGTTAGCCAATTCTCTCAGTGCCGTGGCATTTTCTCTATCTCCCAGTGAAGCGGCTAAATCACCCATTTTCTCCAGCCTTAGTGCAGCGTCGGCGTATTTTCCCCTTTCTACTAATTTTAACGCCTCTTCTTGTTCGATGAGGATTTCGATATCTTTCCAGGCCGTATTGACTTCGCCAAAATGGATAATCTGTGCGGGGTCGCTGCCCAGATTGAGATGGATGTTCTGTTGACTCTGCCCATTTTGGATATTTTCCGAGGGGCAATCGTAATTGACCGTGATTTCGGCGATGTGCATATTGGGGGCATTGGGGGTGTCCACCGTGCAGGAGAATATATATTCCTTGAAATCATTTTGCTCGATATCGCCGGCATTGACTGTCACCAGCGTGCCGATCTGATGACGCTTGGCATACTGATGAAGATTCTTTTTTTCCGGCATGTGCATGAAGAAATGGATGTCGCGAACACCTTTTTGGAAAAAGATGTTGAGAAAGATTTTTTTAAGAAAGGTGTTGCCGGCGCTTTGATAGATTTTTTTGAAGAGGCTTTCCGCTTGCTTGGCTTGAATAATATTTTCGGTGATGCTGCCGCTTAAATCGGAAAACTGCTTCATAAAATTGAAGTCAAAATTGCCGCCAATGCCCATAGCATCCGTTGTATGTCCTTTAGTTGCCAATTGCCGGCAGAGGTCCAGTGCCCGTTGATTGCTGCCGATATTGGCATTGCCATCGGTGAGAAAGATGAGTTTGTGCGATTCATTGCTGCGGTTGTTGCAGATGGCGAATGCTTTTTCCATAGCATCTTCAAAATTGGTGGCGCCATTGTCATTCATGTATTCATTGAGGATCGAGGTGATGGCTGATTTGGCGCTGCCGGGGACATGGTCGCCGCGCAAGATTGCCTGACTGTGAAACGAGATGATGCTGACAGTGTCTTGTCCATCAATATTAGTCATCAGGCTCTGCACCGCATCATAAACCACCTGCCGCTTGCTTTTGCCGGTTTGGTAATAATTTTCATCCATACTGCTGCTGCTGTCCAGCAAAAAGACCAGATTGCTTTTGCTTTTCTGATTAGGATTTTGTTTGGTGCCGGCAATGAGCTGAAGCCTGCCGATGAGGTTCTGATCATTTTTGTTTTTGGGGAGCATGTCCTGATTAAGTTTCTGCTCCAATCTAAATTCGTAAGCCATGGTTTTCTCCTTTTTTTATAGATCTTTGACATTACTGGGTTTTATCCGGCTTTTTTGCTCGTGCTTTTCATTTTGATGATGGATTCTATCGTGTGAATGTGCTACTTGCTGACTGGTAGAAGAGGGTTTATGCGTCGATGCGGGCATCTTTTTTTCACTTTTCAGAATCAGCAGGGTGATATTATCAATGCCGGCTTTGTCATCAGCTTCCCGCGCGATTTTTCTGGTTAACTCAGTAAGTTTCAATCCCTTGTGGAGCAGCGATTCCAGACTTGATTGCAGCGCTTTTTCGCCTGATAGCGGGTCAGTGTTGCCGCCAAAGCAATCCAGAAGCCCGTCTGACGCAGGAATAAGCAGCGCATTTTCTTCAGGATAAAAAGAAATGAAGGAAATCGCTTCCGGATTCCAGGCATTTTCAAAGTTTTGCGTTGCTGGCTCGTATCTAAACATGGGCAAGCTGTGGGTCAGGGCTTTATCATTCATTTGTGAAAGGGGAAAGCCTGCGCTGCTTGGATTTTCCAGATAGTCACAGACGCGCTGATAGAGGACGTTATGCTCTTCCAAAAACTGCATTAGCTTATGATCCTGATAATAAAAGAGATGAGAATCTCCCAACCAGCCAAGCATCGCGCGGTTATTATGAATAACGCCCAAAATGACTGTCGTGCTCATTGGATAGTTGGGTTCATTATTAATTTGCGCTTGCCAATTGAGTTCTTTGAGAATCTCGGTATTTGCCTTTTCCAGCAGTTCGGTAATTTTTTCTTTCGCCTTTTGCAAAAACATTGCCTTTTCGAAGTTGTCGAGTTCGTTAAGAAATGTTCTTAGCGAAAGTTTTTGATTTTCAATGCTTTCCCGCAGACGGGTGCTGGCTTTTTTGCCGGTGCCCACAGTAGCGGTGCTGACCCCGTCGGCGACCAAGAAAACCAGCCCGTTTTTTTCTTCATTTTGAATAAAAAAGTAATCGTCTTCATTTTGCTGGGTTTTTTTATTGCGGCCGTGTTCTGTATGAAAAGCTACGTCCCACAGCCGCGATGAATTTTCTTTCGGCAGAAAAACGCTGGCTTTGCGGGATTGTAAATAAGCTTCCAAAAGGGATTGACACGTTTTATAAGGTGATAGGTCACGATTGCTTTTGAGTAGGAAATATTTTTCTTCGGGATAAAGTCCAAGTTTGGTCAATCCTGCCAGCAACGATCTTCCCAAAGGCATTTTGCTAATAGGAGGAATTTTTGGAATCATAAGGCGCAGCATTTGCTGAAAAAAGGCTTCTACAGCCAGATTGGCATTGAGCAGTTTCCAGTCAATTTTTCCGCTGGAAAGGCTTTTGGGGAAAAATTCGCCATATTTCTCGGAGATTTCTTTGGGAATCCACAGCTCATCTTTGACGCAAAAGTTATTGAATTTCTCCCAGTCAAAGTAAAATTTTCCCTCTTGGCTGATATGCAAGCGGTCTGTGGGAATCACATACCAAAACTGCTTTTTTTCACTGCAGTGGTCCACAAATTTTGCTAAAGCCAGCAGCATCGCTTCTTTTTGGTCTGCATCCTTTTTATTATTTCCAAAGGCTTCTTCAAAGCTTTGTGTCTCTTCCCAAGGCGCTGTGATCAAAAAGTTTTTGTCGAGGCCGGTCTTATCCACCTGCTGGTTTAAAATTTCGCTTTGCCAGAGCCATTCTTTGTCTACATCAGGATATTTTTCCCGCAGACTTTGCTGCATTTGTTCAAACACCTTCATTTTGTTTTCCCCTCATCACTTCTTTTGCTTCGGTTTGTATTTTTTGTATGCGCAGAATTTCCCCTCTCAGTTGCAGGACTTTTTCTTCTGCTTCGTGATGAAGCTGGCTCAAATCGGGAATCTGTGAACTCAGATTTTCCATGATTGCCAGCTTGTTTTGCAGTGCTTCTCCATTGCCTTGCAGCTCCGGAAAGTTTTTGACCAGCGCTTCAATTTTATCGATGGCGGCAATCAGTCTCTCCATGCGCGCTATATTGTCGCTGTCAATGCCCAGGCTCGTTTTTTCTCGGCTGAGTTTTTCCTGCAGCGACGTAAGAACCGCCTGTTTTGCCTTCAATTCTTTTTCCACGCTGTGCACTTTATTTTCCATAGCGCTAATTTCGGCATTTAAAATATAGTTTATAAGCGAACCAAGGTTGTGGAAAAGGGGTGTATTTATAAGGCTTTCGGGCTTGGGGATTCTTTGCAGTTCAAATAGAATCAGTTCACCCAGCATTTGGGTCTGCGCTTCCGGATTTGCCGTTTCACGGAGCTTTTTCACTATCAACTTTTTTATTTCTTTCATTTCCAATTCCTTATGCATTGTTCAATGTGCTCTTGATTGATGATGACCTTTTCGCTATTGGAGGGAATCTCTGCGATGGCGTATTTTTTGAGGGTATCAAGAAATTTCCGCACACTGCGGCCGTTGGCAAAGTTATTCCCTTCGATGGTGCGCAGCTCTTCAAAAGCGTCGGTGAGTGCTTCATAGCAGGATTCAGCAAGGGTGTATAGGTTTTGGCTGGCAATCATTTTTTTAAAAATCTGCAGCAGCTCTTCATTGCTGTAGTCTTCAAAATGGAATGTCTTGGAAAAGCGTCCTTTCAGACCCGGATCAGCTTCAAAGAGGGCCTCCATTTTTTGGGGATAGCCGGCAAAGATGAGGGAAAAGTCATGGCGGTGCTTTTCCATAAAGGGAACGACGGTTTCCAGCGCTTGGCGGCCATGGCTTGTGCCTGGGCTGTCGGAAACAAGCTGATGGGCTTCATCAATGAAAAGAACGCCACCCAGCGCTTCATTGAGGATTTTCAATACGCGGTTGGATGTTTCACCCACATACTGCCCAATAAGTTGGGATGCGCTGTAAGTATTTATTTTGTTCGATTTTAAAAGACCAATTTCGTAGAGACGTTTGGCCATTTGCTGGGCGACGATGGTTTTGCCGGTTCCCGGATTTCCAATGAAGAGATAATGACCCGGTTCTTGACGGTGCTTTGTATTTTTCTCAAGCTTGAGCCGTTTTTTGAGAATTTTCAGCTCCGATTTGATATTTTCCAGACCGATGAGTTGGTTTAAATCTTCTTCATCAGCGGGGAGGGTTTCAAAGT
>DSDE01000351.1 GCA_011049095.1 Fidelibacterota bacterium | reverse complement strand
TGCTTGGACCTTCTACCCCGTTATCACCGTCACTTTTTCAGCTTGGCTTCGATGCGCTGGCTGGTTCTGTCATTAGAGATGAGGCCCTTCTTCGCAATCAGGTTCAGCAGGCCGTTCCTGTTCGATACCTAAAAGGTATTCAGCCTATTACGCTTTTTAAGGAGGACAATGATGAAAAATATTGCTGAAGCGATTTATGAATTGATGGAGGGTAAAAAAGAGGGCGTGCTGGTTACCGTCATTTCGAAAGAAGGGAGTGGACCTGCCCCAACCGGCGCAAAAATGATTGTCTATCCCGATGGCAGCACACTGGGAACGGTAGGCGGTGGTGCGCTGGAACGCTTGGCCGGTGTAAGAGCTTTGAGCCTTAACAATATGAACCGAGACTGGCTCGAGCGTTTCATCCTAAATGATTCCGAAGAGAAAGGTGCAACGGGTATGATTTGCGGAGGAGCTGCCACTCTCTTTTTTGAGTATTTTCCGCCTCAGACTCATGTCTATCTTTTTGGCGCCGGTCATATTGGCAAAGCTTTGGCTTATCATTTGAAAGCTCTACCTTATCGCGTCATTTTAATTGACGACCGAAAGGAGATTCTGGATTCAAACAATGATGCAGGACAGAAAATACACAATTCTTTTTCCGAAGTATTTTTGAAAGAAAAGCCCCAGCCCAACAGTTATTTTCTGATTGCCACCTACAATCACCAATATGACGGATTAATACTAAACCGGATATTTAAAGAATCCTGGCAGCCAGCTTATGTTGGTGTTGTGGCTTCCCGCCGAAAACGAAGCATTCTTCTGGAAGCTTTACTGGCTGAAGCGCCTAAAGCCGACCTTGATAAATGTTATTTTCCGGCTGGTCTGGATTTGGGGGGCGGAACACCCCATGAAATTGCTCTTTCCATCGTTGCAGAGATTCAGACTATTGTAAATAATAAACGGGGAGTGCATCTGCGAGAATGATTACATTCGTCACCGGTGGAAAAAATGAAGGCAAAACAACCGCTATGAGCCTGCTTTTTCAACGCTATGATTGTGGCGCGGGCTTTATTTCTCCTAAAAGAATTTCTACTGACTCTCTGCCTTATTATGATATCCAGTCCCTGGCTGACGGACAAAGGCTTCCTTTCATTAAGCCGGTGAAAGCAAAAGTAAGTGGCTGGAAAGAAGCTTATCAGTACGGTCCTTTTTCATTTTCGCGTGGGGGGCTTTATTTTGGAAAAGATATTTTGCAACGGGCGCTTGACAATGGCGCCTCTCCCCTTTTTATAGATGAAATTGGCTTGCTTGAGCTGGATGAGAAAAGGGGTTTTTATAAGATTCTCAAAGCGCTGCTTTCTCAGAAAAAAGAGCTCTGTATTGCTACTCGGGAAAGTTTCCTAATGCAAATTATTCACCATTTTGGAATCGCCAATTATCAAATTATTGAAGCATCTGAAATGCTAAAACAAACAAAACGATAAAGGAAAGACATGATCGATCTAACGATTTACCCTGCACAACTGGAGAAAACAGTTTTACGTTGTCACGAACGAAATATTCTCATTCCGACTTTTGAGCAGATGAAACACCCGGAAAAAATTCCACAGCACGTGATTTATGAGCTGCAGAACATTGGCCTCTGGGACCTTCATCCACGCAATCTCTTTCGGGTTACATGGAAAAATGAACCGGTTGAAAAAGGCGGCGCTTTTGGCGATGTAAACTATCTGGAGCTGCCAGAGTCGCTCACCGGGGTGAAAGCCAGAATCATCGCCCTTGTTGGGAAGTGGTTTCCCACCGGCGCACATAAAGTGGGAGCCAGTTTTGGCTGTCTTGCACCCCGACTGCTTACCGGGCAATTTGACCCCAGCTCCCAAAAAGCAGTCTGGCCATCAACTGGAAATTACTGCCGGGGCGGTGCATACGTCTCAGCGCTTCTGGCTTGTGAATCTATTGCCATTTTACCGGAAGAGATGAGCAGGGAAAGATTTGAGTGGCTTGAGAATGTTTCCGGTGAGGTGATTGCCACACCTGGCTGCGAAAGCAATGTGAAAGAGATATTTGATAAATGCTGGGAGCTGAGAAAAAATCGCGGTGATGATGTTGTTATTTTTAATCAGTTTGATGAATTTGGCAATCATCTCTGGCACTATGAAGTGACTGGTAATGCACTGCTGGAACTGCTTCAGCAAAAGATGGGAAAAACTGAACGATTCGCAGGCTTTATTTCTGCTACTGGTTCAGCCGGCACCCTGGCAGCCGGTGATTTTCTTAAAAAACATTATCCCGAATTAAAAATAGCTGCTTCTGAGGCCCTGCAATGCCCAACAATGCTCAATAACGGTTTTGGCGGGCATCGTATCGAAGGGATTGGTGATAAGCATATTCCATGGATTCATAATGTGCGTAATACTGATATGGCAATTGCAGTTGATGATGAAGTGACGATGCGCCTAATTCGACTCTTTAATGAAGCAGATGGCAAAGAGCGGCTCATTCAAGATGGTGTGCCGGAAAAATTGGTAAATCAGCTTGAACTGCTTGGCATTTCTTCCGTGGGAAATCTTATAGCAGCTATCAAATTTGCTAAATATTATGAATTAACCGAAAAAGATATTGTGGCTACTATTTTCACCGACTCTATGGAGCTCTATGATTCACGCTTAAAAGAATTGAATGCACAGAAAGGCGCTTATAACAATGAGCAAGCTATGCGCGATACCGAGCTGATTCATGCAATTCAAATTGACAATATGCAAGAGTTGGGCTACTACGACCGCAAGCGTATTCATAATCTTAAGTATTATACCTGGATTGAGCAGCAGGCAAAAGACCTTGACGAACTGAATGCCCAGTGGTATGACTATGAAAATTATTGGGGCAATCTGCAGTCTATGGCTGGCGAAATTGACCGGCTTATAGAAGATTTTAACAAAAAAACAGGATTGTAAGATGAGTTCAATACTGATAGAGAATCCGCTTCAGGTTTGCCGAATGCGCACGGATTACGGCAATGGAGATAATTTGCTGGATAGTTTCCAGGGCGGCCATATCTACATTTCAAATGGACAGATTATTACAGCAGGGCCGGAAAAAAGCAATTTTACCGCCGACATTGTGATAGATGGCTCGAGAATGCTTGTCTTGCCGGGTTTAATCAACACCCATCATCACTTTTTCCAGTCATTGACCCGTAACGTACAAAGCACGACCAAAGCAGAGCTTTTCGATTGGCTGCTGACAAACTATGAAATCTGGAAAGGCCTCACTGAAGAAGCATTTTTCATCAGTGCTAAACTATCGATGGCCGAGCTGCTTAAGTCAGGCTGCACCTGCAGTTCAGACCATCTTTATCTCTTTCCCAATCAGGCCGGAAATCGCCTGATAGATGCAGAAATAAGCGCGGCGCTGGAGCTGGGTATGCGTTTTCAGCCTACCCGAGGCAGTATGTCGCTCAGTAAAAAAGACGGCGGCCTGCCACCGGATACTGTCACACAAACTGAATCACAGATTTTAGAGGACGAATTGCGCCTGGTCGAGCAATATCATGACCCAAAAGCAGGCGCTATGACACGTATTTCTCTTGCGCCTTGTTCACCTTTTTCAGTGACGCCAGAGCTAATGGTGGAAACCTCGCGTCTCTCCCGGGAAAAAGGTCTGCAGATACACACACATCTTGCTGAAACACTGGATGAAGAGAAATTTTGTCTGGAGAAATTTGCTCAGCGTCCATTTGACTATATGGAGAAGCTGGAATGGATTACAGACAATGCTTGGTTTGCTCACGCCATTCATCTCAGTGATGATGAGATTATTCGGGGTGCAAAAGCAGGTATTGGAGTTTCCCATTGCCCCAGCAGCAACATGCGTTTGGGAAGCGGCATTGCCAAAATTAAAGAAATGCTAGAGGCTGGCATCAAGGTAAGTATTGGCGTAGATGGATCAGCCAGCAATGACTCAGGAAATTTGCTGCTGGAGCTAAGAAATGCTATGCTGCTATCTCGCTTGCGTCCGGCAAAATATTGGCTAGATGCCCCTGATGTACTCTGGATGGCAACTGTTGGCGGCGCTAAAGCTTTAGGCCGCGATGATATCGGTCAGATTTTGCCCGGAAAGTCCGCTGACCTAGTATTGATCTCAATGGACCGGCTGGAATATTCTGGTGCATCTCACGATCCGGCTTCAGCCGTTGTCTTTTCTGTTGCATCCCAGCCCGTTGATATAAGCATTATCAATGGGAAATTAGTCGTTGAAAACGGAAATATTATCGGTCTGAACGAAAAAGAGCTTATCTCCAAGCACAGCAATATTTCTCATAAACTACTAAAAATCTGAGCTGTGGATAATCCCGGTCGCAAGGAACTGTTTAACTTTCGCTGTCTTTTACCTAAAGTATTACTTTAAGTGAAAACAATTAATTGCTGATTTCCATCATTCTTTTCAAGGCAATTAAAGCGTGCTCTCGTAGAGAATCTTCTACCCGAATAATATTTTTTGGCTGACCACTCTGGATTGACTGCAGTGTAGCCAGCAGCGAATCTGGGTTGATGAGTGACATAGTGGTGCATTCATAACCGGACCCGGCCAGCGGCAAAATTGTTTTCTGTGGGAAGGTATCCTGAATAGCGCTCACAAAATGCTGCTCTGTAGCTACTGCCCAGAGTTCGTGATTGCTGGCCTCGATTCCTTTGAGAATAGCACTGGTGCTACCTGCCAAATGACTCAGCTCAATAAGATCAGGACGACATTCCAGATGAGCGGCAATTTTTATCTCCGGATAGCTCTCTTTTATTTTTATCACATCGCCAGGCAAGAATCGACGGTGTACACTGCAGTAAGCATTCCAAAGAATAATCTTTGCCTTTCGCAGTGCATCAGCGCTGTTAGCGCCCAGAGGCCTCCCTGGTGTCCAGTGTACAAGTAAATCAGGATCAATGCCATAAGCCAGCGCGGTATTCCAACCCAGGTAGCGGTCAGGTAAAAAAATAAGCTTATCTCCTTTTTCCAGTGCCCAGGCAAAAACCTTATCCGCATTGGCGCTTGTGCAGACTGCCCCGCCATTTTTTCCTACAAATGCTTTAATCGCCGCACTGGAATTAATATAAGTGATAGGAATTATTTTTTCCGGGATGATCTCCTTCAATTCGGCCCACATTTTTTCAGCATCTTCTGGCGCTGCCATATCAGCCATCGCGCAGCCAGCATTCAGATCAGGTAAAAGCACAATTTGCTTGTCATCGTTGAGCAGGTCAGCAGATTCTGCCATAAAATGAACACCACAAAAGACCAGATACGGTTTTCGAGAGCTCACGGCGTACCTGGCCAGCAAATAGCTGTCTCCCACGGCATCTGCAAAGCGCAAAACATCAGACTGCTGATAATAGTGACCTAAAACAAATAAGTCCTCAGATATCTCTGTCTTGATTTTTTTAATCTCATCAAGAATATAATTTTTATTTTTCCGTACAGTGTAGGGAGCCACGCCTTTTTCAAATTGTTGCGTCATTTCATTTTATCCAATTTTTTTTTAAAAATCAATCCCTTTTTGGGCCAAAATTCCTTTTTGGTAGGGATGTTTAATCTCTTTCATTTCGGTAACCATATCGGCCAGCTCGATAACTCTATTCGTGGCTCCTCGACCTGTCAATATGACATACATATCTGGCGGTCTTTTTTCAAGGAAAGTTAAAAGCTCATTTTCAGACAGCAAGCCTAGCATAACAGCCACCAATACTTCATCGAGAATCATAAGCTGCCAGTCGCCAGAGAGCATCTCTTTTTCAGCTTCCTGCAATGCCAGCAGCGCCGCCTCGCGATGCTCCTCTTCTGTGGCACTGTCATCGAGTATCTTATAAAATCCCTTCCCCAGTGGACGTAATTTCACAAAGTCATTGAGCAATTTTATGCCATCAAGCTCGCCGTAGTGCCAGGTGCCTTTCATAAACTGGATAATGTATACTTTCCATTGATAGCCAACTGCCCGCAAAACCGTGCCCAGCGCTGCAGTTGTTTTTCCTTTGCCGTTGCCAGTATTAACGATTAAGAGCCCTTTTCTTTTTTCCATAAGTTATTCTCAATGGCTGAAAAAGATGAGACTAATCAAAATATATATGGGGAAAAGAATGGGAATGGCATACTTAAAAAAGTAGCCAAAAAAGCTTGGCATATCAATTCCAGATTCGATGGCAATCGAGCGAACCATAAAGTTGGGCGCATTGCCGATATAGGTATTTGCACCCATAAAAACCGCTCCAACTGCAATTGTCTTTAGATATTCTGCAAATTTCTGAACAGCCAGCGGATCGACACCATCGAGCACTGCACCATTAACGAGATAGGCGCTGGCGGCTGACTCACTCAGACCAAGCTTTCCTAATGCTGTATTAAAAAAGGTCAAGTAGGTAGGGGCATTATCGAGAAAACTGCTAAGCAGACCCGTTGCCCAGAAATAATGCCAGGAATGATTGACAGAGCGTATTAATCCACCCAGCGCACCGGCCTCACCAGCCTTGAGAATTCCCAGAGCAGGAATAATAGTGATAAAGATACCAGCAAACAGATAAGCAACTTCCCGAATTGGTTCCCAGCCAAATTCATTGCCTTTATGAATTTCTGCTTTTGTGCTTTTCAGCGAAAGAAAAGCAATTAACAGGATGAGCAGATCCCGTGTAAGATTGTTCAGCGGAAGGGTTACATGATAAACAGTAAAGTGAAATTCTGGCTTCCAGGTTCCACTCATTAGCACTGCACCCATTATTCCCAATAAAAAGAGAAAATTATGGCTGCCTTCGAGAGCAAGGGGCTTTTTCGCTTCACTGGGAAATTTTACACCTTCCCGGCGAAAGACATATGAATCATAAAAATAGAACATTATTAATAAAATGCCTGATGCAAGCAAATACTCAGGCAGTAATTTGAGTGTCCAGAAAAATGGAACCCCGTGAAGAAATCCAAGGAAAAGTGGCGGGTCCCCAAGAGGTGTGAGACTGCCACCGATATTACTCACCAGAAAAATGAAAAAGACAATGATGTGCACTTTCTCTTTCCGAGCTTTATTGGCTTTAAGAAGAGGTCTGATGAGAATCATTGATGCACCTGTCGTTCCCATCAAAGAAGCCAGCACAGTGCCAATAGCCAATATCAGCGTATTCAGAGCGGGTGTGCCGACAAGTGTACCCTTTAGTAAAATCCCGCCACTCACGGTAAAAAGCCCAAAAAGCAAAATGATAAACGGTATATAATCAAGGAGATAAATATGGACAATCTCATAGAGCGCAATTTGTTTATGTGAAATCAGAAAGGGTACAGCCAGTAGAAGCGCCCAAAAAAGTGCTACTTTGGGATAGTGATGATGCCAAAACTTCGGAGCAAAAAGAGGAAATAGGGCGATAGACAAGAGAATTCCGGCAAATGGAATAGCTGTCCACAGCTGAAGGGTTTTTCCTAATTCACTCGCTTGATGATGGAGATCATGCCCTCCATAAGCGACAAATTCAGAGGATTCGGCTGCTGATAGTGAAGCTAAACTCATCACGAAAAATAAGACAGCGGCAATTCCCAGTAGATACAAAGGTCGAAATTTCATTATCACTCCTTGGTTTATTTTGCGTAAAGTTAAATTTTGCATCGCCTCATAAATTAGCTTATTTACAGCAAATTTTCCAAAAGAAAACGGTATTGGACAAGTTGCTTGTGGGAAAATTTTTAACATCTCTCCGCTTGTTTTTTTAGATTCTCCGCTTTATCGAGGTAAAGATGAAGATAATTTATTACAATCGCTCGATGAAAAAAGGAGGTACAAGAGATGAAGAATCTACTGAAGTGGCTGATTCCCGTTAGTTTGATAATTGCAGTAGTGAGAGAAATTGTCAAGCACTGCAGAAAATGCAAGCGAGAATCCATGGAAAGAGACCGTTAATTCTGCCATTTAGCGCAGAAGATTGGCTGGCTTGCAGCTTTTCACAGCTACTTGCGTAAAGATGGCAAAGTTTTGCCCTTAAGGGGGCTTCCAAAGCAGAAAAAAGACCAGGAAGGCCAATGGAAAGTGCTCTTTGATACCGGAAACAGCAACAGCCTGTTGTCTAAATACTACGGTAATGCCAATAAAAATTGGTATGACAGCCTGTATATTACTGTTATTACTATAATTATAATGTTAGCGGAGAGGCAGGGATTTGAACCCTGGGTCCGCACAAGGCGGACAACGGTTTTCGAGACCGCCGCATTCAACCGCTCTGCCACCTCTCCTTTTACCGTAAAGACAGCCCTTGAAAACTATCTCACAGCCAATTCTCAAAAAGCCCCCTAATTTAGCAATTTCTCAGTAAAGCCGAAAAAGAAAAAATAAAGCGCCGCAATTGTATGAAAATGGACACATCTGCCCAAAATAAATTTTTCCATCGATAAATTAGATTATGCTGACTGCCTTAATCCGAGCCTTCACGAATTCTGGATAAAGAAGATTGTGTTTAAAGGCGGAAAAGAGACGTGGCGCGATGAGGAGCACAAAACGGGAGCTGATGAGAGTGATACTGGCTTGTACGACCGAGCCGTCTATCTCATTTCTCGCTTTCCATCCCGATTGGTCGGGACCTTCAGGAAGAATCTTCCCCAAATTTGTGACAGCCCCGGTCAATGAGCTGCGCCGCACTGAGCTTGTCGAATGTGTCGAAGTGCGGTCACTGAGCGGAGTGGTATCCTGAGCTTGTCGAAGGGTCGAAGTGCGGTCACTGAGCGGAGTCGAAGTGTT
>DSDE01000078.1 GCA_011049095.1 Fidelibacterota bacterium | reverse complement strand
CTTTGCAAATTTGGATAATTTCCCGATGGAAATTGCAAATCGTTTCCCAGCTTGGCAGGGTTTTGATATTCTCAAAGGCAATGGTGCAAAATGGCGCTTCATGGTGCTTTTTGGGTTTTTTAAGACAGCAGCCCGGTCTTGGTGTAAATTTACTATAAGTTTTAATGAGCCAATCGTTATCATAGCGGCTAAGCATTTGCCTTTTATAAAAAAACTGCAGCACTTTTATATCGAGTGGCAGAATCTCACCTTTTAAATCAATGATTTGAAAAAGCAGCTCCAGCGGTTGACCATAGTCATCGCAAGGCCAGCTTTCTCCTGGCAACCTGTAAGCGTCGCCATTAAAGTGGGAGATAAAAGCAGAACTGCCCGAATCATCAGCCCTTTTTGGTGTAAAGCGTATGGCTGGTCTGATGATTGCGGACAGTTTCTGTGTGATTTGAATATTTAATTCAGAAGGATGAATGGCAAGCTTCAGGGCATTTCAAATCTGTGATTTTCGCTGCGGACGGTGAGAACTGGGACTGGCGATTTTCGGACTATTTTTTCTGTTGTTGAGCCAAATAGGACATAAGAGAGGCCGGCCAATCCGTGGGTCGAGATGATAATAAGGCTAAAATTTTCATCGCTGGCATACTGAATTACCTCTTTAAATGGCGTGCCGAAGGCAAGGTGTTTTTTCACGGCCATTGTTTCAGGAAAATGTTCGCTGATGAGTTTGTCCAGGTTTGCTTCGGCATAATCTCTTGTTTTTTGTTCGATTTCTGTAAGGTTATAGCTTCCCCAGGCAAAGTCCGCTGGCGCGATAATAGGCTCGATGACGTGCAGCAAGGTTATTTCAGCGTCATATTTCTGTGCCAGGTCCACAGCATAGGGAATAGCGAAAAAGGAGTTTTCGGAAAAATCTGTCGTTACCAGGATTTTTTTAAACTCCATAGTTTGCTCCTTTTTAGTTTCTAATTCACGCATTTTTTCAGCAGCTCTTTGATGTGTTCCATTCCGGTTTTAAAAGCCTGGATGTTCAGTTCCTGCAGTTTTTTCTTTTTAATAATCTGGGGAATAGCCCATTCGATATAAGCGGTGTCCAGATAGCCTCGTAAAGCGGCATAAGCGCCCAGCATTACCATATTAGCTGATTTGGTGGAACCAATTTTATCGGCAAGCTCAGTAGCGGGTACGGCATAGACCTGAACGTCTTTTCGCTGTGGCGCTGTATCAATAAGTGAATTGTCGTAGATGATGATTCCATTGCTTGTGATTTCATTTTCAAATTTTGCCATACTTGGTTTATTCAGCGCGATAAGGGTCGTCGGGTGAGCAACGACGGGCGCGCCAATGCGTTTGTGTGAAACTTTCACGGAGCAGTTGGCTGTTCCGCCGCGCATTTCAGGGCCATAGCTGGGCAGCCAGCTCACTTCGTAATTATGGCCCATGGCGATATTGGCCATCACATAGCCGAGACTGAGGACGCCTTGTCCGCCAAATCCGGCTATTTTAATTTCTTCTATCATTTCCTGCACTGGTGGGACCGGCAGCACGCCTTCGAGAGAGGATAGACTAGCGGTGCTGATATCAAGGAGCTCATGATAATCTTTTGGATCAACAATGAGCTTTTGCTGAATTTTGGGTTGGCGCGTATCGATAGTATCTTTGTAAATGCCGGGGTTAAAATATTTGGCCATTATCTCTTCAATCCATACCTCGCTTTCTCGTGGGCTCATTTTCCAGCCAGTCGGGCAGGCGGAAAGGATTTCCACGAAACTGAATCCGCGGCCGTCCACCTGGGCTTTTATGGCTTTGCGAATGGCTTTGCGGGTGGCATTGATACTTTTGGTGTCGCTAATTTTTGTTCGGGCCACATAAACCGGCGCTTCCAGTGTGGAGATGATTTCTGACATTCTCAGTGGATAGCCTTCATTTTCAGCGTTTCTGCCCAGGGGTGTGGTTGTTGTTCTCTGAGCGATGAGAGTGGTGGGCGCCATCTGTCCGCCAGTCATTCCATAAATGGCGTTATTTACAAAAATGACCGTCATTTTTTCCCCGCGATTGGCAGCCTGAATGATCTCATTGGCGCCAATGGCGGCTAAATCGCCATCGCCCTGATAGCAAATGACAATGCTGTCAGGATTTGCCCGGCTATAACCGGTGCCCACAGCCGGCGCGCGGCCATGTGCAGCCTGAATATTGCCAACATCAAAATAGTAGTAGGCAAAGACGGAGCAGCCGACGGGCGAGATGAGAATGCCTTTGTCCTGCACGCCGAAATCATCCAGCGCTTCGGCTATCAGCTTGTGAACGATACCATGCCCGCAGCCAGGGCAATAGTGGGTCGAAATCGGGTCGCCGCCTTGTTTCCGCTCATAGGCATTGTAAAAACTCTCACTTTTTTGGAGGATTTTGCTGGATACGCTCATAATTCCCTCATTTCTTTCATAACTTGTTCAATAATTTCTTTTACAGAATGGACATTCCCGCCCATCCGGCCATAAAACTTCACGGGTTTTGATCCGTTCAGAACCAGACGTACATCATCCAGCATCTGACCGTTATTCATTTCAAAAATGTGGAAGTATTTCACACTGCTTTTCGCTGCGTATTCCTGGATCTGTTTTTTAGGAAAGGGGAAAAGTGTGATAGGCCGCAGCATTCCGACTTTAATACCGAGAGCCCTGAGCTCATCAACAGCACCCTGAACCAGCCGGCTGACGATGCCAAAGGCCATTAAGATGATTTCGGCGTCATCTAAGCGGTATTCTTCAAAACGAACTTCATTTTCTTCGATGATTGCATATTTTTTCTGCAGTTTTTCATTGTGCTTTTCCAGGAGGTCTGGGTCTAGATCAATTGAAGTCACCAGATTGTCGCGGGTTTCTCTAGTGGCTTTCAGCGCCCAGTCTTTTTCCGGGAAGCTGGTGACGGGCTGAGGAAATTTCACCGGCTCCATCATCTGGCCGATGTATCCATCTGCCAGCACAACAGCAGGATTGCGATATTTATCAGCCAGCTCAAATGCCAGCATTGTCAGATCGCTCATCTCCTGGGCGCTGTTGGGCGCTAAAACAATCAGCTTGTAATTGCCATGGCCGCCGCCTTTTACAATCTGATTGTAATCACCCTGCTCGGGAGCGATATTTCCCAGGCCGGGGCCGCCGCGCATAATATCAATAATGACACAGGGCAGCTCAGCGCCGGCGATATAGCTGATGCCTTCCATCTTCAGGCTGATGCCCGGGCTAGAGCTGGCTGTCATGACCCTTACACCGGCAGCGGCAGCGCCATAAACCATATTGATGGCGCCAATTTCACTCTCTGCCTGGAGAAATCCGCCGCCAACCCTGGGGAAATAGAGGGCTGCTGTTTCGGCGATTTCACTGGCTGGAGTAATGGGGTAGCCAAAATAATTGCGGCAGCCGGCTAATATAGCGCCTCGAACCACCGCTTCATTTCCTTTAATCAGAACTTTAGACATAAAAACCTCTTTCCGTTTTGCATGATTATGATACTTTGACCCGTTGGCCATTTTCAATAGCCAGGATGGCCTCTTTTCGCTCGTTTTCTTCCATCAGGTCCCAACGCTTAAAAACCGTGAGCGCTCCAGGTTCGGGACATGCATAAAAACAGATGCCGCAGCCGGTGCAGCCTTCTCCGGTGTAGCTGCTGGGATGATAGCCCATTTTATTCAGCCTTGGTGACATAATCAAAACATCCACGGGGCAAGCCTCTACACAAAGTTCACAGCCTTTGCACTCTTCTTCGCGGACAATGACATAACCTTTTGTATTTGCCATAACTCCTCCTTATTTACCATTCATTATTTTCTAAATATTTTTGAATTGCCTTGGCAGCTTTACGGCCGGCTCCCATTGCCAGGATGACCGTTGCGCCGCCTGTTACGATATCTCCACCGGCAAAAACACCGCGTTTAGATGTCTTGCCGGAACTTTCTTCAACGACGATATTTCCCCAGCTATTCAGCGTCAGGTCTGGTGTCGTCTGCCCGATGATGGGGTTGCTGCCGTTGCCGATAGCTACCACCACTTGATCAATTTCCATTTCAAATTCGCTGTCAGGAATAAGCACGGGTCTGCGGCGGCCGCTGGCATCTGGCTCACCCAGCTCCATTCGGACACTGACAGCTTTTTTTACCCAGCCGTTTTCATCGCCTTCATAGCGTATGGGGCTGACTAAAGTGTGAAATTCGACGCCTTCTTCTTTGGCGTGGTGCACTTCTTCGATACGAGCTGGCATCTCTGCTTCGGAGCGACGATAGAAAATCATAGCTCGCTTTGCGCCCAGTCTTTTGGCAGTACGGACGGCATCCATCGCGGTGTTTCCGCCGCCAATCACCGCCACATTTTTGCCGATTTGGATAGGCGTATCCCAATTTGGAAAATCATAGGCCCGCATCAGGTTGACTCGGGTGAGAAATTCATTGGCGCTGTAAACGCCATTGAGATTTTCTCCGGGAATATTCATAAACCAGGGGAGACCTGCTCCAACACCGACAAAAATTGCTTCAAAACCTTCGGTAAAAAGCTCATTCAGGGTGGCAATTCGCCCAGCGATAAAATTTTTGACAAATTTCACACCTAGGTTTTTTAGATTGTCAATTTCCACTTTGAGAATGTGTTTGGGCAGGCGAAACTCGGGAATACCATAAACGAGAACACCGCCAAATTCATGGAGCGCTTCAAAAACGGTAACATCGTGACCCATAATAGCCAAATCGGTGGCGCAGGCGAGCCCGCTGGGCCCTGAACCGATGATGGCAATCTTTCGCCCTGTTTCCGGAGCTTTTTCCGGCACCTGAAACTGACCGCTTTCCCGCTCCCAGTCGGCGACAAAGCGTTCCAGCCTGCCGATGCTCACAGCTTCAAAGCGTTTATCTAAAATACATTTTGCCTCGCATTGCTCTTCTTGCGGACAGACGCGGCCACAGACCGCCGGCAACGAATTGTCTTCTTTTATCTTGGCCACGGCGCCGGCGAAATCTTCTTTCACGATGAGGTTAATAAATTCGGGAATTTTGATATTTACAGGGCAGCCTTCGATGCAGGTGGGCTTTGGGCATTGGAGGCAACGCAAGGCTTCCTGGAGAGCTGCTTCCTTGCTGAATCCCAGATTGACTTCATTAAAATTAGCAGCTCTGATGATGGGGTCTTGCTCGGGCATAGGCTGGCGCTTGATTTTCAAGCGCTCGCGATTGGGGAGATTATTTTCCATCAGGCAGTCTCTATTTTCAGTTTTTTTGCTTTTACTTCCAGCCGGCATTGGTGACTGAATGCTTCCATACTTTGTTTTTCCTGTTCCAAATATGCTTTTTGGCGTCGGCCTAGCTCGGCAAAATCAACTTTGTGGCCGTCAAATTCCGGGCCATCCACGCAGACAAAGACTGTTTTGCCGTCAACTGTCGCCCGGCAGCCGCCGCACATTCCTGTACCGTCAATCATTATGCTGTTTAAGCTTACTACAGTGGGAATATTATAGCTGCGGGTCAGCTCGCTGACGGCCCTCATCATAGGCAGTGGACCGATGGCCACAAGCTCATCGGGAATGATGCCATCATCCAGGAGGCTTTTTAGCTGATCAGTGACCAGACCTTTCCTGCCATAGCTGCCGTCATCAGTGGTGATGAATATCTTATCGGTGCGCTCAGTCATCTCTTTTTCCAAGATGACCAACTCTTTTGTGCGGGCGCCAATGATAGAATAGACCGTGTTGCCGGCTTTTTTAGAAGCTGCTGCGATAGGCATAGCCACTGCTGTGCCGACGCCGCCGCTGACAGCGATAACAAGTCCCCTTTTTTCAATATGAGTCGGTTTTCCCAGGGGGCCTGCCAGGTCCCAGACTATATCGCCGGCTTCTTTTTGCAGAAAGCGTTTGCTTGTAGCGCCAAGACCTTGCACGATGACGGTGATGGTTCCTTTTTCGGCGTCGGCATCGGCAATGGTAAGAGGGATTCGCTCACCGTGATCATCCACCCGTAAGATAATAAATTGCCCAGCTTTCCTTTTTTTGGCGATGCGTGGGGCAGTGATTTCAAAGAGTTTGACTTCGGGCCCTAATAGCTCTGTTTTTACGATTTTATTTAAAGGCATTCCTCCTATCAAATTTTTAATCCCCGTTCCCAGGCGGCCCGGGTCAGCTCTTCCTGGAATTTTGGATGGGCAATCTTGATAAGGGCTCTTGCTCTGTCTCGCAGTGATTTTCCGTGGAGATAGGCCACGCCGTATTCGGTGACGATATAGTGGACATCGCCGCGGCTGGTGGTAACGCTGGCGCCAGGTTTCAGTGTGGGTACAATGCGGCTGATGCTGTCATTTTTTGCGGTGCTGGGAATGGTAAGAATGGGTTTTCCCCCTTTGCTGCGGGCGGCGCCCCGAAAAAAGTCCACTTGTCCACCGATGCCGCTGTAATTTGCCGTTCCGATGCTGTCGGCGCAGATTTGACCCGTCAGATCCACTTCTAATGCCGAATTGATAGAGATCATTTTCTCATTTTTGGCGATAATAAAGGGGTCGTTGACATATTCCTGAGGGTGAAATTCTACAACTGCATTATTATTAATGAAGTTGAATAGGTATTTTGTGCCGAGAACAAATCCCGCCACCATTTTTCCGGCATGGAGTGTCTTTTTCTCATTATTGATGACGCCTTCTTCAAAAAGCCTGACCACGCCATCTGAAAACATCTCGGTATGAATGCCCAGGTCCCGTTTGTCGTGGAGAAAGTTGAGCACCGCATCGGGAATACCGCCGATGCCCATCTGCAGTGTAGAGCTGTCTTCGATAAGGTCGGCTACATATTTTCCGATTTTCATAAAAACTTCATTCATTGGCGCTTTTGGCATCTCAAAAAGCTCCATTTCGGCTTCCACGACGTGAGTCAGTTTAGAGAAATGGATAAAGCTGTCGCCCAGAACCCGGGGCATATGGGGGTTGACATGGGCAATGATGGTTTTGGCCATTTTGCAGGCGGCCATAGTCACATCTACACCGACACCGTAGCTGCAAAAGCCGTGTTCATCTGGTGGCGAAATCTGAATCAGCGCCACATCAATGGGAATTTCTTTATTGTAGAATAGGGCTGGAATTTCTCCAAGAAAAATGGGGACAAAATCAGCCCGGCCTTCGTTGACGGCTTTGCGGGTATTGGCGCCGCTGAAGAGACTCAGCACGTGAAAATGTTTTTCCATACCGGGCTTGGTGTAGGCGGCTTCCCCAAAAGTGAGAATCTGCACAATGTCAACATTCTCCAGGCGGGGCGCTTGTGCTACAAGCTCGTTAATAAGGAGCTCCGGCACAGCATTTCCGGGATGGATATAGACTGAATCACCGGATTTGATATGCTGAATAGCCTCTGCAACGGTACATAATTTCTGTTTGTATCTGTCGGCCCAAGTACTCATAGTTTTCCTGTCATTCACTCTTTAATGGTTCAAATATTAAATCAAATCGTCTGGCAATGTATTCTTTTACACAACGCCCCTTGAAGAAGAAAGCGCCGTTTTTCAGGCAGGGAATTGTTATCAGCGCTTTATCCAGGCCAAGGTCTTTGATGGCTTCCAGGTAGCGCATCATACTGTTGCTGAGGGCGTTGGACGTTGTTCGGCTCACGTTGGCCGTCATATTAGGCACGCAGTAATGAACCACATCGTGCTCGACAAAAACTGGATCAGCCAGTGTTGTTGGCCGGCTTGTTTCCACGCAGCCACCTTGGTCAATGGAAAGGTCAGCAATAACGGCACGGTATTTCATAGACTGTACCATCTCTTGGCTCACCACTCGGGGCGCCAGGTCTCCGTGGCTGGCAACGGCGCCGATAAGCACATCACTGAAGCCCACAGCTTTGGCGATATTGGTATGATTTGCATAAAATGTAGAGATTCTGCCGTGATATTTATCATCCAGGCGGCGCATCTTTTCCAGGTCTTTGTCAATGACCACCACATAAGCGCCGATTCCTGTGGCGGCCCGCACCGCTGCTGCACCTGTCAGACCGGCCCCCAAAACGGTAATGCTACCCTGAGGCACTCCTGGAATGCCGGCAATCATTTTTGCCCGCCCGCCTGTCTCATTCTGCAGGTAGTGGAGACTGGTGATGACAGCCATATATCCGGCAATTTCAGCAACATAGGTGACGATGGGGCGATTGCCGAAAAGGTCTTCAATAATTTCATAGCCGATGACGGTCAGCTCTTTTTCGATGATGGTTTTGATGATTTTGGAATCGCGCATAACCAAGTGCTGCCAACTGAATATGCTTTGGCCTTCCTGTATATATGGCAGATCCTCCAGCTCAAGTGGGCTTACCTTCATCACCAGATTGCTCCGACCGTAGAGCTCTTGCGCCGAGAAAACCAGTTGTGCGCCGGCTTTTACGTATTGCTCGTCGGACCAGCCGCTGTCCTGGCCGGCTCCGCTTTCTAAATAGACTTGATATCCATATTTGACCAAGTGAAAAACGCCTGCCGGCGTTAGCGCCACTCTGTGTTCCTGGTTCCTCCGCTCGTGTAAAATTCCAATGTTCATACCTTCCTCACTGGCTATTTTCCTTGTATTGGTCAAATTGTATGCCATAGTATTGCAATTCCGAGAGATGCTGATTTACAGTGTTTTCTAGCGCTTATGCCATTCTGTGAAATCAATATTCTCGAAAATGATAATTGGAGGCAAATAATTTTTTGCGAGATTCTTAAATTTGGGAAGTGGTGTATAAATATCAGCTTGGTCTTTCGGGAAGGACTTTGTATTTATACAGTAGCGTTAATGATAGAATAGGGTGAAAGCCACAACTG
>DSDE01000137.1 GCA_011049095.1 Fidelibacterota bacterium | reverse complement strand
GATTTAATAGCGCCGCTTACAGCCGAGCTGCGAGATGGCCTGGGCGATGATATTAACTGGAGTTCTGATCCTGTGACGCTGAGGGCAAATTGGGACCCCTTTCCCGATAATAATCCCGGCACAGTCATCTATCGAATCAGCGCCGGCAGCTCTCAGGGAGCGATAGATCTTTTGAACTGGACTTTTGCCGGTTCAGAAACTGAGATTAGCATTCCCGGAGTGCAGATGATACATGGAAAGACTTACTTTGTTAATTTGTTAGCCGTTGACGAAGCGGGAAATGTTTCTGATACTGTCAGCAGCGACGGATTTCGGGTTGATATACAGAGACCTGTCGTTGCCCGGATTTGGGAAGGCTACTTAAACGGGCCTAAACGCTGGCATGGACATCCGGACACACTCATCATCGGCTGGCAGGGTAGCGATATGAAAGAAATATCCCACTACAAAGCCGCTCTCGGAACAGCTCCAGGCAGCGCTAATGTTGTGGAATGGTTTGAAACCGAAGACAATATTGTCTGTCTGCGCGAATTGGATCTTACCCACGGTCAGCGCTATTTTGCGTCAGTCATAGTCTTTGATGCCGCCGGAAATGAATCTGACCTTCTAAGTGGTGCAGGAATCACTGCAGACTTGCAGCCACCACAGAAAGGTATTGTTTATGATGGGCTGGGCGAGACAGACCTGGAATTTGTAAACTGGCGGGAAACAATCTCCGGCAGTTGGAGTGGATTCACCGATGATGTCAGTGGCATTGAGCATTATGAATACGCGCTGGGTGAAAATCCTGAAGATATAACAAACCTTGAATGGTTTGGCGCAACAGAAACATTTTTTAATCGTGGCGGATTCAATCTTCTGGAAGGGGAGACCTATTTCATATTTGTATCGGCAATTGATTCTGTAGCTCTGCGCAGTGAACCGGCTGTTTCCAATGGTTTTACCGTTGATCATACGCCGCCTGTTGGCGAGCTGGTGATGGATGGCCTGGATAGAGAACTGGATTTCTCCAATAATGACAGCAGCTATACAGGTTCCTGGCAGCACTTTAGCGACAAGCTTAGCGGCCTGGCTTATTATCAGGCAGCGCTCTATGATTCAAGTGATCGTTTATTTATAACAGACTGGATAACTACAAATTTGGATACTATGGTGAGAATAGACGGGCTGCAACTGGCTGAAAATCATAAGTATCATCTTTTTGTCCGGGCTTTTGATTATGCGGGAAACCAAAGCCTTATCTATAAAAGCGATGGTGTCCTCATAGATTCACAAGCACCGGCTCAGCCGCAAAACCTGAGCGCCTTATTTTCTGAAAACCGCATTCGTCTTTCCTGGACTCACAACAGCGAAACAGACCTGGAGGAATATCACATTTACGGGCGACAGGATGAAGATGATTTCCGTTTTCTAAAAAGCCTGACATCCAATCTGGCAGAAGTTTTTGTGGAAGGATTTGAAAACGATAAAGTGACGGATTGCTATATTTTAGCCAAAGATTTTGCTGGGAATCTAAGTTTGCCCAGCACAATTGTCAATGGTATTCCCCAAAAGCCTGTGCTGCTAGATTTTTCACCCGGACAAACTGAATTGCTCTCATTTAACGGACAGACATTTCACTTCTCCTATAGTCAGCAAATGGCCGCTGCAACATCGGTAAAGCTCATTTCCGATGCGTATGGTCAATTGCCGTTGAATCAAACCAGATTAACAACGGACAGCACGCTTGTTTTAGAGTGTGCAGAGCCGCTTCCGTCAATGGATACGCTCCGACTGACAATAGAAGCGATTAGCGATTGGGCCGGCGCATCACCTGAGCTGCCTTTCACGGCAAAATGGGCCACAGCTATCCTGGCAGATTACAATAATGATGCTGTCATCAATATTCTCGATCTGAGCCGCTTTGTCAGCAGTTTTATTAATAAAGAGATGGCGGACGAATTGGGGCCGGTGACAGGTGAAGCGCCTCACCTGAGGACTTCACCCGATAGTCTCTATAATATCTGGGATATTATGGCATTTACGAGAATGTGGAATTGGTCAGTTCAGGAAGAATTAGCCCCTTCTCTGGCTAAATCGACCTCATTTAATTCAGCGCCGGTGACTCTTAATGGTGAAATTTTCCAGCTTGACATTCCCCAAGAGAGTCAAAGTGGTCAGTGGATTTTCAAATTTGAGCCGGAAAGCGCAGCGCCAAAACTCGTCAGCAGACCGGAAGGTTCAGACTGGATGATTCTGTCAAAAACGGATTCTCTGAACGGACGTTTTATTATAGAATATGGCTTTTTGGGGAAAGAGAAGACGTCGGCGCGTCTCACCATTAATGCCGGAATAATGGGACGAAACAATACTGCGGTAACCAATAGCCTTGCCTTTTTCAATAAGGACGGCAGTCTGATCTGGCAGGAAAAAAGTGAACACGAGCTGGTTCCAGTGCCAGAGCGTTATGCACTGCATCACAATTTCCCCAATCCGTTTAATCCGGTGACCACCATACAATATGATTTACCTGAAGCAGTGCCTGTTATGCTCACCATCTACGACATTCGCGGGCGGGAAATCATTCGGCTTGTGCAAAGCGAGCAGCCAGCCGGCTATTTTGAAGTGCAGTGGAATGGCGTAAACCAGTTTGGGCAGAGTGTGGCATCTGGCATCTATTTCTATATGCTGCAAACACCAAAATATTCTAAATCACACAAAATGTTATTTATTAAATAAGCAGGAATCGAATGAGTATGAAAAAGATAATTATCGGCTTAATCCTTCTGCCTTTTAGCTTTATACTGGCAGGTCCCATAGCTGTCAACGAGCTCTACTTTAATGAGCAGATGGCGCTTATCTATCTGGCAGATCTCAATTTTGACAGGCCGGAAAGCAGTCCCCTGCTCTTTGAATATGAGTTTTCCCTGCCTGGTGAAGCGTGTCCTTATAAGATGCCTCCCAGAGTACATTTTCACTTTTCACTGATGGCAAAAATACCAAGCTTAGGCTGGAGCAGTTACCGTGATGTGCTTGCTGTAACGATCAATCCATTCTATATGAAAGGCAGTTTTCGCCTTAGCAATCGTCAGATGGGCAGCGCAGTCAGCGCCGATGCGGTGCAGTATAGCTGTGGAGGAACCGGCCCTTTTGTAGATATGAATGGCGGCACTTTTTTTACACATCGGGAAAATTTCAGGCCATTGAAAGAGACTCTGTATCGCTCAGGTCAATTACCGGCCGGCGCTTATCTTTTTCAATTTACAGCCTGGGATGAAAATGGCCCGCAGACCTTTAGTCACGAGCTGACCATTACCGGTAGCAGCACCCTTGAACTTATCAGCCCAGGGAGTGAAATCGCCTCTACTGGTGAATGGTTGGAAATTCAGAATTGCTTCCCGGTTTTTCAGTGGGAAAGTGAAACCGTCAGTGGCAGTGATTTTGCTATTCGTGTCTGTGAATACGATCCTGTGCGGCATAGCTCCGCCAATCAGGCGCTGCAGGATGAGGCGGCCTTGCCTTTTCCTGACAATGGCGGCTACTATTCTCTCGGCAGCAATACGACCTTTTACACATACAATCCGGCCACAGCCGGCAAAGAATTGCTGTTTGGTCGATATTACGTCTGGCAAATAGAGAAAAAAACATTGAGTTCATCAGGTATCGTCAGCCAGAAAAGCCCCATTTACGGTTTTCTCCTTGGCGATCCGGCTGATGCCGGCGGCAGCGGGGGAAATGTTTCAGACCCGCTGCTAATTGCGCTGCGCCAGTTGATTGGAATGGAAAAATATAATGAACTACTCGGCGGAGAAGGATATCTCAGTGGTTATTATCCGGAAGGTACCATCGAAATAGATAGGCAAACTGTCCCGGCTAACGTGCTTCAATCCCTGATTGAGCAGCTTTCTAATGGTGAAATAAGCATTAAAAGTATAACAGTGGAGTAAATCTATGCTAAAGTTTCAGAAATTTCTCATTCTCCTGATTTGGATTGCTCCTCTTTTAAGCGCTCAAAAGATGGCAGTTTCTACCAAATTTGGCGGTGATGTACAGGTCAAAAAATATGATGTTGATACCTTCATTCCCATCAAATCTACCGTAACAATTTTCCATAATGGTGATATTATTCGCACTGGAGAGGATGCTTTTATAACGGTTGTATTTCTTGATGATAAAAGCCAGGTCAAGCTATGGGAAAAATGTGAATTGACAATTCAGGGTACGAAGGACGGCAAGGGTCTGTCAAAAAACCTGACAATGGATTTTGGACAGCTCAAAGCAGAGGTCAACCCCCAGCGCAAAGGGGAATTTCGTATTGCAACACCTGTTTCGGTGATGGGTGTTAAAGGAACAGATTTTTGGATTATTTCTGATGCCGCTACCGGAGATAAGCTCATTGGACTCACAGGCGCTGTAGAGCTTACCAATAATCTTACAAGAATAAGTGTTACGGTGACTGCTAATCAAACTGGTATATCAAAAGCTGATGGCACACTGGATGTTTTTGAAACGAAGCGTGAAGACCTGGAATCACTGCCTGAGGATGACATTGATGATACAGAAGAAGGCCACGAAATCCGTATTCCATTTATTAATTCTCAAGGTGAAAGTAAAATACTGATTATTGAATATTAGGGGGTAACTCGTGCACAACAAATTGAAAATACTTACATTAGTTCTTTTCGGGGGACTATTGTCAGCCCAGACAAAAGAATTGATTCATACTCCTATAACACAATACATTTTAGGCGAGCCCCTCACATACGAACTGCAATATACTTCATACAATTCTGATATAAGCTCGATAATTCTTTTGCTTCGTGAAAAAGGCAACCGTGATTTCCGGCAATATCGTTTTCGTTTTGAAAATGAGAGTTGGCGGCTTCGCCTGGACCCTCTAAATCTGAGTCCAGGCGCTATGGAATACATTGTGGTCGCCACACTCCGCAGCGGTGAAACTATATCCCTTCCAGCAATTGACCCCTATTCACGCCCATTTCTGATGAGTTCTGCTGATGCGATTCCTATCGTTGGAGAGTCTAGCTCTATTCAGCAGGATATTCTTATTCTCACCCCTGAGCCAAATAAGCAAAGCGCTGGGAAATCCCTGGAAATTGCCTTATCGCTATTCAGTCTGGATGCGCCGGATACCAACTCTGCCAGGCTTTTTATCAATGGCGTCGATTATAGTGCATATTTGATAGTCTCGTCAGACCTGGTTATCGCTTCAGTGCCAGGTGAGCTGCTTCGTGGTATTCGCCAGCGAATTCTATTTACCATCAACAAGCAAAATGGACAGCCTCTGCCAAGCATCCAGTGGGAAAGCCGCTTTAGTTTTCAAGAAAAGGCCAGCAGGGCTATGGAGCTGCCTTCTGGAAAAATCAATATTCTCGCGAGAAAAGAGACGATCAGAGATGTGCCGGATGATCTTCTCAGAGCTCAATTTTACCTGAATGGCCGGCATAGGCAGTTGAAATATGAGCTGCGATCTATTTATGGAACCGATGAAGACCCGGCCTATCAGGCGCGGAATATCTATAATCTGAATCTTCGGCACCCAAAATTTGACCTTTATCTTGGGGATTTCAACCCGATGTTTAATCGTCTATCTCTCTGGGGGAACCGGCTTCGTGGTTTCGACCTGGCCTTCAATTTGAAATACTTTCAAATAGAGCTCATTGGCGGTGAATTATTGCGAAAAATTGGAGGTCTTGTCGTGGCCGACACAGCGGCCCAGCGATGGACTTTGCAAAATTATACCTACCAAAGGAGCCTATATGGCGCAAAAATCGCCATTGCGCCGATTGAAAATCTCAGTCTAAACCTAAATGTATTGAAAATGCGAGATGACACCAGCAGCATCCGCCTGTATGATTATTTCACGCAAGGGCAGCTCATCAGCCAGAATATCACGATGAGTGGCAGCAATCCTCAGGATAATTTTCTGATTGGCATCGGGTCTGAAATCAGTTTTGACCGCCAGCGTTTTCTTTGGCAGCAAGACCTGGTTTTTAGCCTATATAACAGAAATATACAGCAGGGTACTCAGAATCTTATAGCGATTGGCGATACCTTGATGCCCTATGACCAGATTGGATTGGGATTGGATCCCGAGTGGCTGGAATCTGTTTTTATTATCAATGAGTATGCTGTTTATCCCTTTCCAGTGAAAATATCCGGTGACAGCTACAAAGCTGCGCCTCTGCGTTTTTCTAAATATCCTTCCATTGCCTACAGCTCAGCGCTAAAAATTAACTATTTTAAGAATTACATCGTTTTTGATTACCGATACACTGCGCCGGAATTTGTCAGCCTGGCTAATCCCGTTAATATCAGAGATCAGCAAAAGTTGGATATCAGCGATCGCATCAGACTTTTTCGAAATCGGCTCTTTCTTAACCTGAGGATTATTATTCAAAATGATAATGTGCTGAAGCGAGAAACTGAAAACAGGACCAGACTTCTTTCACCATCTGTCGGCTTCACTCTGATGCCTGGCGGCAATTGGCCAAGTGTCAATGCAGATATTCGATACTACGATCGCGAAAACGATGCCACCTGGATAGACAGCACGAGCGCTGACGAACGAATCAAAAACCGTACTTACTATCAGGTCTTTAGCATTAATCAGCCGGTGAAGCTTTTTGGCATTCAAAATCGCCTTAGTTTTTTGGTATCTCTGTCTGACCGATCTGACCAAATCCATAATCGTCCCGTTGGATATGCAAATAACGAACTCAGTGCCTTAATGTTAAATACATCATTCAAATCGGTCTGGTCAAAACGACTTTCATCGAATCTTCTCTTTCACTATAACAAGAACAGCAGCGCTGCTTTATCATTTAATTCCCAGACAGCGGGCGGGAGTGCCACGCTCTACTTTATGGATCAGAAACTGCAATGGCTGAACCGATATAAAATTACCACTACGTCCGGAGATTTAAAATATATCCAAAATACACTCGAAAGTGAGGCCAGATTTGCTTACCAGCGCCATGAATTTACCCTAAGCTATTATATCAGTCTTCTCAATCAGGATATAGGAAATGAAAGTCTCACCAGAATGCAGATGATCTACGGTTTTTCTATCTGAGAAATTAGTTTTGGAAGCAGGCTAGCCTTTGTCACAAGAGAAACTGAATATTCTCAAGGAGGACAATCATATACTTGTGGCTGTCAAAGCGCCAGGGCAATTGGCGCAGGGTGATAAAAGCGGGGATGCCAGCATCCATAAAGAATTAAAAAACTATATAAAAGAAAAATATAAGAAGCCGGGTGAAGCCTATCTCGGCTTGGTACATCGCTTAGACCGGCCTGTTGGCGGATTAATGATTTTTGCCCGCACCTCAAAAGCCGCCCGACGCCTTAGTCGGCAGTTTCAGCTTGGAGAAACAGAAAAAATATACCTTGCCTGGGTGGAAGGCAGCGCACCTAATAAAAAAATACTCAGGCACAAAATTGGTAGAAGGGGAAAAAAAGCAATCATCCAAGGAGACGGACAGGAAGCGATTTTGACCTTTAGTTGTTTATATCGCCACGAAAAACATTCACTGCTCTTGATTCAGCTGGAAACTGGCCGTCATCACCAAATTCGTCTCCAATTATCTGCCGAGGGATTTCCTATTTTGGGAGATAAACTTTACGGCATTGGTGAAAGCTGGAAAAAAGGGCAAATCGCCCTCTATGCCTTCGCACTGACATTTCTCCATCCAACAATAAAAGAAAAGCAGGAGTATCGCCATCTGCCTCCAGCTTTCTGGAATATTCCTTCGCAGATCAGACATCTACTGAAGAATGCACCCCTCGCCCAAATACTTAATTGAAGGTCATTCGCTCCATAATTATTTCGAAATAGGCAGAAGAGCCAAACGATTCTGTTGGCGGCGCAAAAACCTGTACCAGTCGCCAACCCTGTTTAGCCTGTTCCTCAATAATTTTTCTGTAGTCTTCTTTGGGGTGGGATGCGTTAAAACCAGGGCGAAGATCAATTTTGATAAACTTATATTGATAGATCCCCTCTTTTGTGACGACTGTATTTTCTTCCTGATTCATTACTCTCTACCTCTTCTATTGTTTATTTCTCTTTTTTCATTAACTCAATTTAGTCTATTTCACCACTCTTTACAAGATGCTTTAGAAAAATGTGCGAGATATAATTCTTATCCTATTCGTATCTTACAGGTTTAGACCTTGACAGATAGCGATATAGTAAGGTCGCTATCACTGCGATGAGAATCGCTGCAATAGCTATCCATTTAAGCGTAGCAAAAGTTGCTGCTAAAGGAATCAAAATAGTGTGGTTGCTTTGGTAAATAAGCATCAAATGAAGGCTGTTTTCCAGAATATCCAAAATTCCTAAAAAAATACTGAGTTGATAGAAAAATATAACAGAAACCCGCGAGCGACTCAGCAATGAGAGGAGCAATATCACATAGACAAAGGGAAAGAGCATATCCAGCCAAAGCATTTTCGCCCAAATTTCAATTCCATTGGGAAACCAAGATGAAGTGATTTCAAAAAATTTGTTGGAGCTGAAAGTAAATTGCAGCATCAGAGATTCTATCCCTAAGCCGCCGTGAATTTTTTGCTCCAATTGGTGAAAGATAAAATAAAAAACAATTACACCAAGCAGTGAAAAGCAAAATGTTGCCCGATGTTTAAAAAATCGCATTCTAACCAGGGGACAGTTCTTCATATCAAAGCTCCATTTAATGTAGAATAGGGCCAGGCTGCCAAAGTCAGCAATGGACTAAAAACAAAAAGTGGCTGGTATCCGGCATATTGTATCAGCATGCTGGAAATGATGGGAATCAGCGCCTCAGTCAG
>DSDE01000138.1 GCA_011049095.1 Fidelibacterota bacterium | reverse complement strand
GCAATATAGACTGTGTTTGCATCGACAAATGTTGCGCCACGAGGACTGTTTGTAGCACCATCAGGAATATTCTCCCAATCAATTTCTTCCGGGAAGTATGGTGTGCCAAACTCACCGACAAACTCATCGGCTTCCACATCGAAGATCTGCCAGGTACCAGCTTTAGGGCTGTTGTACTGGTCAGTACGAATGACACCGCCGAGGAGCATACCATCAGGCATCCAGTCGAGGCAGCTTGCCCAAAATGTGTAATTAACTTCAATATCATTACCTGATGTATCTTGTTCGGTAACAGTATAATTACCAAGCGTATCTTCGATTACAAATTTGTCAAATTCCAGGTCTGGTGAATGATATTTGTAGAGGCGTCCAGGATAGATACCGCCAACAAAGAGGTCCATTCCATCATCAACAGATTTGATTTCAATTGAACGCTGCAAAGAGGGTACAGTGTCAATAGCAGCGCCAAAATAATCCAGATTTTCATCAAGAATATGCAAGGGCTTATTGCTGGCAACATGACCTACCATATAAAATCCCGTTACTGGGTCGTGAACGGCATCGGTAAGTGAACCTAAAGTTGCCGGGATAAAGCGACCTGTGCACTCAAAAGTTTCTGGGTCGAAACGATAGAGTGTGCTCCAGGAAGAAACTAGGATATTGCCATCAGCATCCTTTCCCATACCGCGGTTTGCACCATTAATAGGGGACTGTGAATGGAGGGTATCCAGGGATCCATCTGCCATTTGAAAAACAGAGATGCTCTTATGAATGGTTCCATCTGAATTATAGACATAAACCGGACGGTAATAACTTGTTGCACCTTTGTAATCAAATTCGTGAACGCCATCATGTGCTCCGTATGATCCGTACAGACCAACCCACACTTTACCATTTTCATCTAAAACAACACCGTGAGGCATTGAACAGACCCGTTTTGTTCCACTGATTTCACCGACGAACGTATGCTCAAGCGTGTCAACATTATAGTTGACAAAGCGAGAGTCAAAGGTCCATCCGGCGAAGGCCACGCTGGCTACCATAACTGCCAGCATAACGAATAACAACTTCTTCATCTTCTTCTCCTTCTTTGGTTTCTGGTTTTCCATTATTGTTAAAATAGGGTTTATTCGGTTAAAAGTCAAACCCTATTATCCTCTTCTGTGATACGGCGCACCGTTTTCAAATAGTTTTACTTTCAAAATCGTTGCGTTATCCGGGTCTTCACTCGTATAAGTATTTATAAAGATATGATCATCAATTCCAAAAGTCATTCTTGTCGCTTTGTATTTGGAAAGCAGCTTGGGATAAACGACTTCACCAATTCCTGTTACCGGGTCAAAAGTCATCAGAGGAAGTGTTCTTGTGCCGATAAACATTTTTCCATCCGCATTCATCTCCAGCACCGTAATCGTTCTTGAGCCATATTGGGTGGCGGTCCAATTACAGAGTATCTCTGGCTCGCCAACAAGGGTATCGGCATCCAGCACGGTTGGGAATTTGTAAATATTGGTGGTTTTAGACCCGTCTGCATTGGAGAGGTCTCCAATCATATATAGGGCATTTTCGAAATACCGTACTTTCTGGAAATTGATATTGTCATTCGCATAGACTTTCACAGCGTCTATTTCATCCATAGGGGCTCTGTAAATAGCTTTTTCAGCCACAATCCAAGCTGCTTTTTGATTGTCAAAATCCAGGTCTTTCAAGTTTTGGTCAAGTCTTTTTTGTGAATGGGTCATAGTGTTTGTAGCAGTGTCGATTGCTGTACGGATAAAGTTTTTTGCAAATGCATAGTAGAGCACACCAAAATCACCAACGCGCATATTATTGATGGCGTTGGCAGTTCTTACGGTACCAATAGTTGACTTATGTCCATCAGGTGTTACAATGTCCACTTTATCGCTATGAACAAAGTAGAGATTTCCCTCAGCATCCAGATCAATAAGGCTGGTGACATCGCCATGCTCTTTCGTATAAGCGCCAGGTCTTGTCACAGGACTAAGGAGCGTATAATAATGCCAAGAACCATCATTATTTTTATAATCGCCAAAGAGATAGGCGCCTCGTGCATCTATTCGAACTCTCAGGCTATCGCTGAAATTGGCCGGGGGTTCTACCAGGAGTCTTGTGGGTGATGCTTCTAGGACAGTGGCGAGGGCAGAGCCGAAATAGACTAAGTTTTCTGGCACTGTAGCCGCAAAATTTTGCCCTGTAATTTCCACCGTTTTCTTTTGAGCAATAGCTCCGTAAGTTTCGTCTGGCGGATTTACAGAAGTGATTATCGGCGTGGGCTTACCGGGATCATCCGGGTTAAAAATGCTGTCTGGATAATCGGGTTCTTCACACGCTGTAAAAGCCAGCATAGCTCCCATTAGCGCCAAGATGCTTAGTGTTTTCATTTTCATTTCATAGTCCTTTCATATTTCTGTATTATTTTATCTTATAACTAATAATTTTTTATAGGTAGACTGACCTTTGGAATAGATCATTGTTCCACTGCTAGAATCCAAAATATCCTCCGTCACTTCAATGTGCGCAATATAGAGACCGCTAACGACAATTTGCCTGTCGCTGCTGACGAGATTCCAGGGGTGATCGCCGCTGCCATCGGTGTGGTAAAGAGTTTCTACCAGGTCTCCCCGCTCGGTGTAGATACGTATGGTGCATTTCCCTGGAATATTTAGAAACATCACTTTGTCCTTATCATCGCCAATACCGTACTGGTATTCTCTGGCTTTGATACTAAATGGATTGGGCACTATGCGAACATTATCCAGATTTGTTCCCTGGGGTCGCCTCAGGTAGGCAGGTTCAGAGCTTTGGGTGTAAACCCTGTTGCTTTCAATTGGCCCGGCAGGGTTAAAAGTTCCATCATTATTGCTGCCATCATTAAAAGCAGTCAGGTAGTAGAAATAACTCATTCCGCGTACAGGACTCATATCGGCATATTCCCGTACGATTTCCGGATGACTTGTTCCTTTTCCACAGGCGAATATTTCCGTGTAGAAAGAATCTGCAGCGCCGATTGCCCTATATATTTTATAGCCGCCAAAATCTGCGTCCGTTTCATTCGGGCTTGGGGTCCATTCCAGACGAATCTGGTCTCCGCCACTGATGACATAGAAATTTGTTGGTGGCTGTGGCGGCTGGGGAATGGCAAATCCGCTGTTGTAATTTTTAATTGCTCTGGCAAAGGTTTGGAGAATCGAATCTTTTCCAGTATAAAACCAAGTGTTTTTATAGACATCGTGGTTAGATGTGCTTGATCCGTCAGGTAATGTTCCACTGAAATTATAGTTTGAATTGGCAAACTTTTTATACCAGTTTTTGCCTATATCTACGCAGTGTTTTCTGTCAAGCCCAGAAATTCCTTCAACGACAACGATTTTCACACTGTCACCAAAAGCCAGCTCCCAAGGCCCATAGGTCATGAATCCTGCGGCTCCACCGCCATCATTCCCCTCTTTTTCAGCAGGTTTATGAGAAATGTTTGGCCCCGGTTCTGGTATTCCAAAATCCATTGGGGTTTCACTGCCGGTATATAAGTCTGTTCCTTCCAGCATTTCCCAGACGTCCTTCATACCTGCGGCATTATTATTGGCGATACTTGGATACGTATCCCCTGCATGCCAGCCTAAAATTCTAAGCTTGCTTGGATCATTAACAGGTTCAGAGGGTGATTTTTGAGCGTAAACCATGGCAATACCAGCAAATTGCGGCGCGGAAAGCCTGCCTTGATCTGCCCTTGCCGGGCCACCGATATTGTCGTGATTATTTTTTTCACTTTGTCCCAGCCAAGACCAGAAGCCGCAAATATTTTCTCCATCATAAACAATATCTCTTGCGTGGCTTACCCACTGGTATTTTCCCCAAGTCATTTGCCCATCAACGGTAAAGCCTGCTTCCCGACTGGTGGCGTAGCGGGGCATTTGCCCCCAGTAGAGCTCTTTTACTGTTTGGTTTGGAAGCTCAATTTCATCATCTGCATCGACATTTCCAGTGTTGGTCAGGATGTATTCAGTAAGAAAATAGTTATCATGGTAAGGCTGGCTGAAAGCATAGACAACGCGTTTCACTGTAACGCCCAAGCTGGTATTAACAATATTGACGAGCTTACGGTCGTATGGCAGCGATTCATCGTGGTATCCGTCCACCTGTGGATTCCGTGTTATTCCCACCCCATCGACATCTACTTTTGGTGGATCAAATCGGGTGGTTTGGGTGATTGAGATGGGGGCGCCGTATTCAGGTGGAGCGCTGCTGATAAAAGTTGTGGCTTTATAGTCCCAGTTATTTCCTTCAGGGTCATTAAAATCACGGCAAGCCAGCCAATAGCGGTCAATAACGAAATTTTCGGTAGCCCAATACCAGGCTGGCCACTGCAGGCCTTCATAGATGCCAAGATTGGCATTCCAGGCACGTTCAGCGCCCCAGGCGCTAAAAAAGCTCTGCAGCGAACCAACTCTGATCCAGACATTAATGCCGGGATCAACTTGTCCCTGAAGAATACCTGCAAAAAAGAGTATGATTGCGAATTTTTTTATTTTCATCTGTTTCATCATTTATTAAAAATTGATTTTCAAACCCAAAGTAATTGTCCGGGGATCACGGAATGTGAGCGATTCAATATTTGGCATATTGATATATGCTTTGTCATCCAGCAATCCAGATACTTTGGAATGCGTTTCATCGAGCCATTGGCCATTCTCATAGACATAAAACGAGGCGGCGCTGTTGCTGTAATACAAGACACCATTTTGGGGGTTACTAATTTCAGAAAGGCCTTCAAAGCTTTGAATAGGCCAGAAATCCACATCTTCCGCTCTGTACATACCTATTTTATCATTACCTTTCTGAGCGCCTTCTTCCCAATCAAAGCGAAGAGAGGCTAGATAGTCCAGCCGGTCGTATGTATCGGCAATTCCGGTGTAACTCAAGCGCTTGATATTAAAAACATTGGCAATATCGAGAAAAAATATCAGATCCGTTTTACCCACGTTAAGAGATTTTGAGAAGCGAAGGTCGGCATTATAATAATCAACCCAGCGCACGTTATCAACCACGCCAATTTCATTAGTGACGTTGTATGTATCATAGGCGCCGGCTTTCCAATTGGCAAGAAAGTTAACATTCCAGTTACCAGTAATCAATGCTGGAAGGCCAATCATAGAGAAATCGCCAGGCGTATGAAAGTCGAGGCTCATTCTGGCAAATGGCTGAGGTCGTGGCCGGCTTTGGTAGGGATTTTCCCGTAAATATTGCCGCTGTTCAGAGGGGTCCTCAAAAATTCTGCCGATGCCAAAATATCCTGAAGTGGCAATGTGATAGGTGTAATTAATAAAACCGGTAAACCATAAACCACGGTTTTTAGTGAGTGTAAGCTCAAGACCACGAATATCTGCATACGAGTCGCTTGATGCCCTGTAATAAGCAACAGAAGCATCTGTATTTGTGTATCGTGTCCAGCTCGGCTGATTGCTGATATCTTTATAATACCCTGCCATTTTAAAGAGGTAAGTATTAAAAAGATTCCTTTCATACCCCAATTCATAAGCAACGGTTGTACTGTATTCAAGCTCAGGATTACCCAGGCGATTGATGGCGCCTGTTCCTAATCGGTCGATGGTAAATCGGTATTGAGATTGTGGCAAGG
Organism: Fidelibacterota bacterium; assembly: GCA_011049095.1. Taxonomy (GTDB): domain Bacteria; phylum Fidelibacterota; class Fidelibacteria; order Fidelibacterales; family DSDE01; genus DSDE01. The sequence continues at coordinate 3,150 of DSDE01000138.1, read as the reverse complement.
CATTGAAGTGACCATAGTTGAAATAAATTTTTGCTGTTTCACTGATGGGATGGGATATTGCCAGGCGCGGACTCAATTTGTAAATGCCCTTAGCTTGGCTTTTGGCAGCCAGCTCTTCGATATTGAAACCAACATTGGCTTTAAAGAGCGGGTCGAAGTTTTCCGTGACAAACCATTGGGCATTGGCATCAGAATAATCAAAGCGAATGCCGGCATTGATAATCAAACCTTCAAACTCAATTTTGTCCTGAATATATAATCCAAGCCTGAATGGATTTTGATACCACTCATTGTAATAGGTCCAGAAGGGGTTTGAATGCTCATTCCAGGAATCGATTTCATATTCTGTCAAGATGACGGCAACTCCTGTTTTGAGCTGGTGAAAGCGGTTGACTTGATTCGTATAATCTGCCTTCAATGTGCTTGTACTATTGCGGCTGCGGTCTTTTGCAAAGCCCATCCAGTCGGTGCGCATTCCCACAACCGTTCCGGCTCCTGAAGGCCAGTAGCCATAGGGAAACTCATCAACAAAGTATCCTGGAAAGAGTTCATAATTTTTGCTTGTGTCTCTTGGTGCGATACGGTCTGTATGGTAATAGGAGCTGAGGCGGCTTGCAGTTATTTCATAAAAGCTTTGTCCCGAAAGCTGGTGAGACCATTTTATGCCAAGATTGTTGCGGTAAATCGTCGTTGGGTTATAAACCCCAGGTACATAAACTACATAATTTGTGCTAGCCGCATTTGCCACACTATAGGTAGAGTAGAAATTATTATCACCTGTTGGTAAAGTCGTCCAGGTAGCCTGGCTCACAGTTTTGACCTCGCCATACATTCCAGATATTGTGAGCTTAGTTTTTTGAGAAATATCCGATGTGAGTTTCAGAGTTGTGTTATTATCGTTATAGCTGTCTCTGGAAAGTGGCACAATATAGGCAGTCTGCTCATTGCGATGGCTGAGAAAAAAGCGGAGATTACCGAGTTTTTTTCCGCCTGGAACAGGTCCTCCGAATCCGACATCGACTGTGTAATCGGGAATCCGAATATCACCCTGACGCCTGTGCTGATACTGATACAGCCTTTGCAGCGCTGCTGCAGTCATATCATTATCAGGGTTATTATCGGTATTCAACTCAGCAGAAAGCTGGTTAAAGCCTTTCCATTTGGGATAGGAAGCCTGCATATACATATCCCATGGCGATTGAAAATAGTGCCCGTCCATATTCCGGTCTTCAAAGGGCTCGCCTTCATCCCATCGGCCATTACCATTCATATCGGTATATGTTTCGGAGTAAGTTCCCAGCCAGGCAACGGCATCATCGTTATAGCTACGACTGTGATAACCCATGGGGTCATATACCGAGGGACCAAAATGTTTTGATGCGGGAGGATTATACCTCATAGTGAAAGCGCCGCCGTATTTATCGCGATCACCTTCTTTTGTTACGACATTGACAACACCGGCGCGTACATTATCATATTCAGCATTAAAACCGCCGGTTTGGATTTTGACCTCTTTAATAGAACTAAGGCTCAGTGAAGTATAAGGTGTATTAGAGCGCTCATCATTAAAGCTGAGTCCGTCCACCATAAAGGCTGTTTGATAGGCAGCGCTTCCGCGAATGGTCATCCCTTCAATACCCGCCTGCAGGCCAACCACTTGCGTGACATTGGCAACCGGCAGAGACTCAATGACCTCAGAACTAATGTCCATCTGGCTGGCTGCGATATCTTTTTGAATCACAGGACGCTCGGCAATGGCAACCACTTCCTGCATTTCAATAGCTTGGGCAGAGAGAAAGACATCCAGCGTAGTGGTAAGATCAATGGCCACCATGAGGTCTTCATAGACTTTCGTGCCATATCCGATCATAGAAAATCGCACCCGATATGAACCGGGCGGCACGTTTAAAATGACAAAATAGCCTTCACTATCGGAGAAGCTTCCCATAGAAGTTCCTTCGACTAGAATATTGGCTCCGGCCAATGGCTGATTACGCTCAGCATCCAGAATGCGGCCGGAAATCTTTCCGGCTGTGGCTCCAGACAAGATGCCAGCGGCAACGAGCAAAAAACCGATAATTTTAAATTTCATATTCATTATTACTCCGATCAGCAGAGTTTATGCTAAAGTGAAAATTTCACTGTGAATCGCTCTACGTTTCCCACATCACCAAAAGGCGTGCTAGCATAATCAATTACCAGACCGAATTTCGATATTCCAAATCCAAAAGTCACATCATCGAGATCATTGGCTGTACGAAATCCACCCCGGAAATGGAACATATCCCATAGAGTATATTCCATACCCACATTAATTTGCTCCGGATGGCTCCTGTAGTGCACAGCATCGACGGCAGCTTTCAGCTTCATTCCAGCAGGCTTATTTGCAAGGAGGTCGAGCAGGTCCATTGAAATACCCATTGTAAATGTGAGGGGCAATTGAAAGCCTTCATCTTCATATTTCAGCTCATTGGAAAAATTTCGCACCGACATACCAAATGCAAGGCTCTTAAAACCAGTGTAATAGAGGGTACCAAAATCAACACTCTGCCCTAATACTGTATTTTTCTTCACGATAAGGCTGTCTCCGCCATGGGGAACAACGCTTTTTCCAAGCTGCTGCCCGACAAGACTGATATGTCCGCCAACTGAAAATTTATTTGTCAGCTCTTTGGCATAGCCAATACCGGCAGAAAATGCTGTGGGATTCATAATTTCTGTATCAATGTACCCGGCATCGTTTTGCCAGACCATAGTGCCTTCTACATCGCCATAATCAATATTGCGAAAAGTCGCACCAAAAACACCAAACTGACCGTGACCTGGTCTCATTGCCAGTGAAAACGCGTTATGCTTGATATCAAATATCCAATTATTCTGGCTGGCTGTCAGGTCAATCATCCCATCCATTTTCGCCATTGCAGCAGGGTTATAAAACATTGCCTCAGATTTATTTTCTAAAGCTGTCATAGCCTGTCCCAGAGCGCCGCCACGACCATCGCTTCCCACACTTAAAAACTGCAGGCCGGTCTGGGCGATTTTGCTCTGAGCATTTCCCACTGTCGTCAGCAGCATCAGAGCCAGAACAATAGTTGTTGTCACTTTCATTTTATTCATCATAATACTCCTTTTTTTCCTGCCCAATAGCCT
>DSDE01000520.1 GCA_011049095.1 Fidelibacterota bacterium | reverse complement strand
GGTGATGCTTACAGCGAGCGTGAATTGGAAAAAGCGTTGATTGTCATACTAGGGCATTTTCTCAGAGAGAGAGGTGCTTTATATGCCGATATTGGCTGCCAGTATCGGCTTGATAATGGCGATAAAGTGTTTTTTATTGAACTCTTGCTATTTTGCCGTCGTTTGAAATCTCTCATAGCTATCGATTTAAAAATCGGAGAAATTCAGCCTGAACATACAGTATAAAGCAGTTTTATCTGACGCTTGTAGATGCAAAGTTTCCAATGGAAGGTGGAAATTCATCTATTGGTATCATTCTCTGCAAGGAAAAAATCGCAGCATCGCAGAGTATGCCCTGTGGGAAACCAGTAAGCCCGTTGGTGTTGTAGCATTTCCCGCAAGCAAAATAGTTCCGCAAAACCTGAAAGACGAGCTCCCTTCTCCGGAAGCGATTTCCCGATTATTGGAAGACCTATGAACTGCAAAAATATCTGCATTAGAATGGTTATCGCAATCAAATGTGGCTCGGAAACTTTTTATACAAGAGACATTTTAGAAGTTGTATATTAAACTGGAAAGGAGTGATAAATGGGTTTTCGTTTTTGGAGAAGAGTGCAAATCATACCCGGCGTAACGCTGAATCTAAGCAAATCGGGCCCGTCGCTTTCATTTGGGCCTCGTGGAGCAAAATTTACTATCGGGTCAAGCGGTAAAAGGGTCACTGCCGGCATTCCAGGCACCGGCCTTTTTTACACTCAAAAACTTTCAAAGTCCTCGGGGCAAAGGCATAGGGCCGCGTTGAATCAGCCGAAAAAAAATTTAAATCCCGGGTTCTTTCAGCGGCTGGCTATGTCTCGGGAAGAAGAGGCCTTTGTGGACGCTTTGCAAGAGCTCAATGAGGGTCGCAGGAGTTTGGCTTTGGAAAAATTTTCCGGCGCTGCAGAAAGTATAGCCGATGCCGCCTGGTTTGCCGGTTTTCTCTCGCTGGAAACCGGTGATTATGTGCAGGCTTCAGGTTTTATGGAAAAGGCGCTTAATGATAGTCAAAACTTAGGCGCATACCTGAAAAAATATGCTTTAGACCCAGTATTTAGTCTGCCCATCACCGAGGAGATCAGCGTTGAAGTGCATGCTGATAAGGCCGGCGCTGTGCTGGGGCTCGTGGAAGCTGCGCAATTGCTGGGGCAACACGAAAAGGCCATCGCACTTTTAGAAAAGCTCCTTGTATTTGTGCCTGATGATTTGGTGCTAAAGCTGTCTCTGGCTGAGCTTCTAATCGAAAATAAAAATGATCGGGAAAGTCTCACCAGGCTGCTTCAGCTTATTGGTGACATTCCCAATGATACGGCGGTTCATACCGGGCTGTTTTATTACAAAGGGGTGGCGCTGCACCGATTAGGCCTAATGACAGCGGCGCAGGCGATTCTCACTCAAGGGCTGCGGCGAAAAAGCGGGCGTTCACCAGAACTGATGCTGGCTATTCGTTATGAACGGGCTTTGGTTTATATAGAAAGCGGTCAGCGGAGCCGGGCTCGCAGCGACTTTGAGAAAATTTATAGTGAAGCGCCAGATTATGAGGATGTGGCTTCGAGACTGGGTCTTTAGAAAAATGTGAAACTTTCAATAAAAATGGAGAAATGATGGAAAATAAACGGCAACAGACAAAAAATCGGTACTGATTTGAAACAGCACAGTGGAGATTCTGATTTTTTACCGGTAAATAAGGTGAGACTATCAAAGCCCGCTATGAAGATGAGACCGTCTGGCTTTCACAAAAGCGGCTGGGAAATGGCAGAAAGCAGAGTGAAGATTACTGCAAGCGGCTTCTGGCAGAAATGAGAAATATTCGGTTAAGTGAAAGCCGTTTCTATCAGAAAGTGACCGACATCTATGCCACATCTGTCGATGATAATAGGGATGCGCCAACGACATGCCAGTTTCTCCAGATACTTGGGGGCGTTTTTTAGAAATCGAAAATAATGCCGATGGTGGGCAATACGGTGCCGGTAGTATTTTTTAGATTATAGAGGCGATAAAGATCAACGCCATTCACTGTTTCCACAATGGGATCGCCATTTGCATCGAGTTCCCGCAGGACGATATCGGGCTGTTCTGCCTGAAAATTGTAAAGATTCTGCACATCAAAATAGAGATTGAGGTTGAAGCGCTTCATCACGAAAGTGCGGTCGATGCGCAGGTCCAACTGATGAAATGAGGCAAAACGTTTGTCATTGAAGCGACTGAAATCAAAGAAGGGCAGTCCCTGTGTATCCCATGCTGCTTTGATAGCGCTGCGATTTAAATCGTAGGGTGTATATGGCAAACCACCTACAAAGCGCCACTTAAAACCGCCTCGCCAGGCACCATTTTTCCCAAAAGCTGTAGTCGTGGTCAGGGTAAAAAGGTGCTTGCTGTCCCAGGCGCTGGGAATCCATTCGTTTCTCAGATTCTGAAACTCGCTGCGGACGTAAGTATAGCTTGCGATGATATTCAGCGGAGAATAGTCCGGTGTGTAGCGCAGGAGAAATTCAGCGCCTCGGGCGCGGCCTTTGGCGATGGAGACAACTTCTTCGTCTCCAATGGTGCCAAAATCGGCCCCTTTATTGGCGAGAGAGATGCTGTCTCGCACCGAAAAAGGGTAATTGCTGTAGTCTTTGATGAAGCCTTCCATCGTGACTTTGGAATCGCTGTTTATCTGATAATCAAAGCCAGCGATGTAGTGATTGGCCGCAATATATTTCAAATCATTGTTTTTATTTATATAAACGTCATTTTCTTTATATCCTAGACTGGTGTAGGATGGTCTTTGAAAATAGCGCCCCGTGTTCAGGTTCAGATTCAGTTTATCTAAAAGTTTATATGAAGCCGAGAAGCGTGGTGAAATCTGATTCAGGGGATTTTGCATAGATTCGGAATAATTATTGGCGTCGGTGCGGATTCCCAAAGAGAGGGTTAGCCGTTCATTGAGAAAGGACTGACTTAGCTGACCAAATATTCCTCCGCTATAAAGCTCCAGGAATGTATCATAATTTACAGTGAAAAGGCTATCGCGAAAAATCTGCTGTTTTGTTGAATTTTCATATTTCGCATATTGTGCATCAAATCCATAATTGACTTTCCAGCCCCGGTCGCGCCAGGTATTCTCAAAGCGGAATTTATTCTCGATTTCCCGGCTCACATAATCTAGGCTGCGAGGGCGGCTCTTATCATTTTCCGGATATTTGTAGGAGCTGTTATTGAGCAAATTTCGGCTGAAAATATAGTTTTGGAAGCTTTTGCCGGCAAAATGGGTGAAATTGAATCCGGCGCTATAGTTCCACTGCTCGTTGATTGGCAGGTACGTGATGATGTAGCGCTGCTGCTCGTCTGGATTCGCCAGTCCAGTATTAAGGGTAAATTCGTCCAGCGCGCCAATACTGACAATGGTGAGGCTGTTTTTATCATTAAATCGAGTGCGGCTTTTAAATTGGTAATCATTGTATGTGGGTAGAAAGGGCAGCCCGATGGCATCAAAAAGGAGCTGCAAATAGCTACGGCGAACTGAAAAGATAAGGTCTGTTTTGTCTGAAATGGGTCCATCCGTAGTGAGAGCAAGGTCTGAAGCGCCAACGACTGCCCGCCAGTTAAAGTGCTCTTCATTGCCGTTTTTCTGGCGAAATTCAAAGACACCGCTGAGGGCATTGCCGCGATTGGCCGGAAAAGCGCCGCTGTAATAATTTACCGACTGAATAAAATCGGGATTAATGATACCCACAGCGCCGCCAGATGCACCCTGAGTAGCAAAATGATTTAAATTGGGAATCTCGATGCCGTCAATGTAGAAGCGGCTCTCGTTGCTGCCGCCGCCCCTCACGATGATATCATTACGAAAGGCCGGTGTTGAACCGACACCGGGAAAGCTTTGTATAATCTTGCTGAGGTCACGGTTGCCGCCCGGGATGGTTTCAATTTCTGAAAGGCGAATCTCAACGACTGATAAAGGCGTTTCTTCCAGCTTGATGAAGGTGGAGGGTTTTACCGTTACCGTTTCAAAGGACAGCGCAGACTGTTTCATTGCGATATCAATACTTGCCGGTCGGGCATTGTTGACCTGAATTTCCTGAGAATAGGTGATTTCATAGCCTATAAAGCTAGCCATGAGCTTGTAGAATCCAGGCTGCATACCGGTGATGAGAAAGTAGCCATCCAGATCAGAAGCCGCGCCGAAATCTGTCCCGACTACGATGATATTCACAAAAGGAAGTCCTTCGTTGGTGCCAGCATCATAGACCCTTCCGCGAACCACACCACTCTGCGCCAGGAGGCTGCCGCTATATACCAGGACTATCAAGAAAAAGATTAGTCGTTTCATTATGATTCCTTTATTTTTTTAAACGAAAATTTTGGTATCCCGTTTATTTGTTAATTCTGCATAGTATTTTTATCAGTTCAGCACTTTTACAATCATTTTTTCTGCAATATCCAAGGCTGTGGTGAAGGTGCTCAGGTCTGTGTAGAGCTTGCCATCTTTTCCGCTGTAGTGACTATGGCCAATTGGATTGAGAATGTATTCAGCTTCCGGATTTTCCAGGTCAATGGTCACAGCATAAACCAGCGCTGGCTGACGGCTGCTTATATAGCCAAAATCATCGGGATATTTATTGCTGGTCCAGTATTCATTGACGTCCCAGGTCTGGTTTATTTCAAGCATAAAGCGAATCTTCCCACTCAGCTTTTCATCGGTAGTGAGTATCATTTGGAAATTTGCACGGGGTGTGGCGCCGGTATAAGCATCAGTTACTGGCTTCTCTGGTGAAGGTAGGGTGTAGCTTTCCACTTCTGTCCCCACTCGTTTATGCAGCCAGTAGGGAAGTGTTGCCGGACGGATAGCTTTTCCAGAATCAGGACTCCAGCGCCCGTCTCCCAAATCACCGTGACCAAAAATGCCGGTTCCGACTGAGTGGGTCACGAAAAGGGTTTGAATCATCGTCTCATCCATGTTTTCCAGCCATACGGCAAAAGATGGATGATTGTGGGCTTTACCCTTTTCAAAGGTCAGCTCAAAACGATTACCCTGTGCTGCAGAATTGATATTTCGCAACTCGACTTCCACTGCTTTTTTGGGTGTGCCTGTTCCGCAGGCATTCATCAGAATCGCGACGGCTGCCATTATGCTTAGCTTTTTGAGTAAATTAATCTGTTTCATTCGACTCCTCTCTTGTTTTCTTGAGCTTTTGTCCACTTGGATTGCAATGGTTACACGTTTTTTGTTTTGGCCCTTTGGGAGACACTCATTGGCTTTGGACTCATTATTAAACCTTAGCTTCGGCTCGATCCTTTTTTATATCCTGGTTTTACTGACGACCCTCTGGAAAGACCACAGGAAAGATAATCAGCTGCCATCATCGTGTTTTCTGCTGTTTCTGACAGTGGTGATGGTATTGTAAAACAGGGCCAGGCTGTGAAGATATTCCCTTGCCAAAGAGGGAGATTTATTTAAATTACCGCCAATATGAACATGAAGAGATTGAGGAGGGCTGGGCGATATGAAGATTATTGATGGGCTGAGTTATGATGATATTTTATTAAAACCGGGCTATACGGAAATTGTGCCCCATATGACAGAAATTAGGTCTCGCCTTGGCGGTGATATAAAACTTAATGTGCCGATTATTTCAGCGGCGATGGATACTGTCACCGAGATGGAGCTGGCTATTGCTCTGGCGCTTCAGGGCGGCGCTGGAGTCATTCACCGCAATCTTTCACCGCAGGATCAGGCAGAGCAGGTTTCTAAAGTCAAGCGCTATCTGAACTGGATTATCGAACAGCCTTTTACTATTAATGAAGACCAAACAGTAGCTGAAGCCCAGCAAATTATGCGCCGATATGGCATTTCAGGTTTGCCGGTACTCAATAGGGATGGTCTGCTTTGCGGTATCCTCACCAGCCGCGATCTTCGATTTTGCCGCGAGCTGCCCCAAAAAGTCAGCCAGGTCATGACCCATCAAGTGGTCACTGAAATGGAATCGGTAACTGTGCAGAGCGCCAAAGAGAAATTTGATACCCATAAGATAGAGAAGCTGCCGGTAGTTAATTCGGCTCAGCAGCTTATCGGATTGATTACGGTGAAAGATTTGGAAAAGCAGGCCCAATATCCTAAAGCGGCCACCGATAGTTGGGGCAGGCTTATCGTCGGCGCTGCCATTTCTCCCTTTGATTTTCGCCAGCGTTTGCCGCTCCTTATCGAGAAAAAAGTTGATTTTGTGGCCATTGATGTGGCCCACGGCAATACTGAGAGTGTGGTTCGGGCGACGGAACAAATCAAGAAAGAGTTTGACGTTATTCTCATCAGTGGAAATGTAATCGATGGAGAAGGCACCCGCCGTCTCATCAGCGCTGGCGCCGATGCAGTAAAAGTCGGTGTGGGTCCAGGTGCAAGCTGTACCACTCGAATTGTTGCTGGTGTTGGTGTGCCGCAGTTTACCGCTGTCTATGAATCGGCGCAGGCAGCAAAAAGCTACAATATTCCCATCGTGGCTGACGGCGGCATCAAATTCAGCGGTGATATTGTCAAGGCCATTGCAGCCGGAGCTAATACAGTAATGATTGGTGGACTTTTTGCCGGCCTCAAAGAAGCGCCGGGGCGGGAAATTCTCTTCGACGGCCGGATTTTTAAAGAATATCGCGGCATGGGCTCCGTGGCGGCCATCAAAGAAGGAAGTGGCGACCGCTACCAGATGGCCGATAGCGATGAAGTTGTTCCTGAAGGGATCGAAGGACGGGTTCCTTATAAGGGTGAGCTGAAAAAATATCTCTATCAGCTAACGACAGGCCTTCGGAAAGGAATGGCCTACTGTGGCTGTAAAACCATTTCTGACCTGCAAAATTATCAGCAAATCATCAAAATTACCGCTGCCGGCTTGAAAGAGAGCCACCCCCACGATGTGATTATGACCCAGGAAGCGCCCAATTATTCTGGCAGAGGACACTGATGAATGATGAATGAAAATTTAGAATATCGATTGTGGTGTATTGAGCTTGTCGAAGTGTAGAATGATGGATGCAGAATAATGAATCAACAATTACTAAATTACTCTTTTCAATTCTCTGTTTTTTATTCTTTATTCCCTGCTCTCGATTCCCTACTTACATTTGGCATCTTTCGCACCATTAATAATTAAGGGATTTTCATGGAAAAAATTATTGTTTTTGATTTTGGCGGACAGACTGCACAGCTCATTACCCGTCGCATTCGGGAAATTGGCGTCTATTCTGAAATTGTTCCCGGCGATATCAACCTTGATTCTATTGATAAAAAAGAGCTTCGCGGAATCATACTCAGCGGCAGCCCAATGTCGGTCTATGATGCCCACAGTACAGCCGCTGACGCCTGCATCTACGATCTGGGTATTCCGGTTCTCGGCATCTGCTATGGCTTGCAGCGGATGACGTATGACCGGGGCGGAAAGGTTGCCCTCAGTGAAAACCGTGAATATGGCCGTTCAAAGGTCAGCTATCTGCAAGCTTCCCCTCTTTTTAAAAATATTCCTGAAGGCTTTGTATCCTGGATGAGTCACGGTGATGCCATTCAAGAGCCTGCAATCGGCTGGGAGATTGCTGCTATTTCAGAGAACGGACTTCCTGCCGCTATCATAAATGAAGATGAGCGGCTCTACGGACTGCAGTTTCATCCGGAAGTGACCCACTGTGAATACGGAACGGATATTCTCAAAAATTTTGCTTACGAAATCTGCGGATTGACAGCAAACTGGAATATGGAGCACTTTCTGGAAATGGCCAGAGTTGCCATTCAGGAAAAGGTACAAGGCGGCAAGGTGCTGCTCCTCATCTCCGGTGGAGTGGACAGCACGGTTGTGGCGGCGCTCTTATTGAAGGCGCTCCATCCTGAGCAGGTGCATCTGATGTATGTGGATACCGGTCTGATGCGCAAAAATGAAACGGTGGAAATCAAAGCGACCTTGAATAATCTGGGCGCGCAGCACGTTCATATTGTTTTTGCCGCGGATAAATTTTATAAAAAACTGGCCGGAGTTGAGGAACCGGAAAAAAAGCGTCACATTATTGGCGATCTATTTATGCAGATTCAGGAAGAAGAAATTCCTAGGCTGGGTTTGACCAATGTTTGGCTGGCGCAGGGCACCCTCTATCCCGATATGATTGAGTCAGGTGGCGGCGTAGGGAAAAAGGCTCACGTCATTAAAAGCCATCATAATGTGCGCTCACCACTGGTTCGGGCGAAACGGGAATCGGGACGTCTGCTGGAACCGCTGGCCATTCTCTACAAAGATGAGGTGCGTCAGCTTGGCCGTCAACTTGGCATTGACCAAAATGTCATCGGACGCCATCCCTTTCCTGGTCCCGGGCTGGCTGTACGCATTCTAAGTGATATCACACCGGAAAAAGTGCGCATTCTCCAGGAAGCCGACGCAATTTATATCAGTGAGCTGAAAAAACGAGGGCTTTATGATGAAATCTGGCAGGCTTTTGCTGTTTTGCTGCCCACAAAAACGGTAGGCGTCGCCGGTGATGCCCGGAAATATGGCTATGTGCTGGGGCTGAGAGCTGTGGTTTCACACGACGCCATGACCGCAGATGTTTATCCTTTCCCTATGGGCGACCTTTTGGAAATCTCATCCCGCATCACCAACCAGGTGCCGGAAATCGGCCGGGTAGTCTATGACGTCAGCAGCAAACCTCCGGCAACCATCGAGTGGGAATGATCAGGAAACGATGAGAGCGGAGCAAATAAAATCAAATGAGAAATTAATACATAAACATTGACAATAATATTTTGCAATCGATAAAAAATCAGCTAGGTTTAATCCTATGATAAAGATTATTACAGAAAAAATGG
>DSDE01000423.1 GCA_011049095.1 Fidelibacterota bacterium | reverse complement strand
TATATTCTCGATGCCGCAACCGGCAGCTCACAGTTTGTCAGTGAGACTTTTGGTGGCTATATGATAGGGCCTTATGCCGGCGATTATGATGGCGACGGTTTTAAAGAAATTTTGATAAATATATATACTGCAGACCAAAGCAGCGTACTTTACAGTTTTAGTTATCAAAATAGCAGCGCTGTAAAAAAATATATGCCAGAAAGAATGAACCTTGCATCAGCTTATCCTAATCCTTTCAACGGACACACGATATTACCGGTGAAATTAAGCGAATCCGGTAGGCTGGAAATATCCGTTGTGAATATGAATGGGGAAATCGTCAATTCTCTGGTGAAAGGTGATTTTGCGCCAGGCAGCTATCACTTTGAATGGGATGGCCGCGATGCAAAGGGAAATATACTTAGCAGCGGCGTCTATTTTTTCGATGTCAAACAGAGTGATACACATTACCGGAAAGCGGTAAGCCTGATTAAATGAGAAGCAGGAAATAGCTAACAGCATGCAGGAGACAGGAGAAAACTATGAAGTGTGGAAATGAATGGGTATTGCGAATATCACATGACCAATTCCCCCTCTCAGGGGGGGCAGGTGGACTTGCCTGTTATCTCAGCTCTCACCTTCTCACTTTCCTCCGTCACCCGTCACCGGCTGTTCAAGCACCAATCAGCAATCACCAGTTTTTGAGGAACTAAATCAATGCTTGATTCGCTTCTATTCATCCTTTCGCTCTATCCGTGGAACAGCAATATCAGCGCGTATAGCACCATTGGCGCTTACAGCAGCGGGACAGAATACCAATCCACCGCTATCTATGCCGGATTTGACCGACGTGGCGCAGATCAGTTTTATGCCGCTTATGAGACCTTAAAAATTGGTGATGGGGCATCGCAGTTTGAGCAAAAGATTTATCAATTACGATCACTTTCAGCGATTCATCCCTATTTATGGCTTGGGGCCAGCGGCGCAGTGATTCAAACACCCGGCTTTGAAGACGGCTGGCTTTTAGGCGCTCAGTGGCAGGGCTGGTTTCCTTGGCTGGGAATTTCCGCTGGCTGGAATCGTATGAATCTCAGTGCCATCGATACCGAAACGCTGGACACCCTTCGCTTTGATGTGCAGCAGGGACAATTTGGGCTTTCGCGAATGATTGGCAAAGCGTATCTCGAAGTGGGCTTAAAAGGCCAGCAAGTGGATTCTCTGCAAACTATCTCCCTTGAAGGCGCTTTATATTATACACCTATGCCCAATTTTACCATTTACTTGAATCTGGAAGCCGGCGAAAACCGCTTTGCATATAGTCCCGCGCAAATGCTGCTCAACACCAATCCGGACATTCTCAAAGGAAAATTTGGAATGGGAATCCATTATAAACCTGTTCACTGGCTCAAAAGCCACCTTTTCTATAGTTCACACAATTATCTTTCTAAAATGGATGGTTTTGACTATAAATACACCGTGGACTACCTCGGTGCAGGCATTTCACTAATATTCTGAAGGGAGACTTGCTATGAAAAAACTCGCTCTATTCATTCTTGTGCTTGCCGGATTTGTCTTTGGGCAGGGCGTACAGAAAACCGATTTGCAGATCGAGATCGTAGTGAATGCTGAATCCGGCTGGCCGGTGCGTCTGCTGGTGAGTGGATTTACGCCGCAAAAAGCATGGCTCGGTTATAGTTTTTATAAATACAATGTCAGCGACCCGGTCACCCAGGGAGACCATCATCATCAGGATCTTTCCAAAGGAGCCTTTTCTCTGGAATTTCCCATAGATAAGAAATTTCTAGACGGCAGCTTTGAATTTGCCATTTGGGGAAAGAAAGTCCCCAAAAGCGAATGCACCCTTGACTATTGCTACTGGTGCAAGAAAAATGGCTTTCACTTTGACGATATGAAAGTCTATAAAAGCGGCTATCTCACCCGATTAATCGGATATAAATAGGAGGGAAAAATATATGTACGAATTTAAAAATGAATTGACAATGAGTAAAAGCGGCTTTCTATTTGATCACAGCAGCGGACAGACTTATACACTTAATCCCACTGGAAAGCTAATCTTTGAGAAAATGCAGGAAGGGCTGGATGATGAAGCTATTCTATCGACACTTATCGAAGAATTTGAAGTGGAAGCACATATTGCCCGTCGTGATTTGGAAGATTTTATTCGTCAACTTAAAGAAATGGGAGTGATTTGATGGGGATTAATGTGGCCGTAACCGGCCTTCACGCAGCAGACAATCCTGCACCGGGGATTGGCGTCCTTCGCAGCCTTCGCTATCCCAATGGATGGGATGGCGAACTAATTGGCCTGGCTTATGACACGTATGATACTGGTATCTACGATCGCCATTTAATGAACCATGCCTATCTTATTCCTTATCCCAATCAGGGCAAAGAGCAGGTTTTTGAGCGAATTAGAGCCATTCACAAAGCTGTGGGCATTGATGTACTTATACCGACTTTGGATAGCGAACTCCAGCTCTATCAACAGCTTGAATCTGAGCTGAAAGGTCTCGGCATTGCTATGTATCTTCCATCGGCAGACACCATACAAAAGCGGGCAAAATCCAAACTGCTTGAATTTTGTAAAGCAAATGATATTGAAACACCCAAAACAATCGTCATCAATGATCCGAGACAATTTGGCGATGCGCTGGATGAAATCGGTTTCCCACTCTATGTGAAAGGTGTTTTTTACGATGCTTATGCTTGTTATACCCGCGATGAAGCGCTGAAGCAATTTGAGAAGCTGCGCCTGCAGTGGGGATTGCCGGCGCTTATTCAGGAAGCCATTAATGGAGAAGAATTTGACATCTGTGCAATGGGCGATGATGAAGGCAATTTACTGGGAAGCATACCTATGCGCAAGCTTAGACTTACCGACAAAGGGAAAGCCTGGAGTGCAATCACACTAAATAATCCAAGGCTCACAGAATTTTCAAAGAAAACAATGAAAGCGCTTAGCTGGAGAGGACCCTGCGAGCTTGAAATACTTCAGGAAAGCAAAAGCAGAAAGCTCTATCTTTTAGAAATCAATCCCCGTTTTCCGGCTTGGATTTTTCTGGGCGCCGGCGCTAATCAAAATCTTCCTAAATTGGCTGTGGAACTTGCTTTAGGCAAACGTCCTGAACCACTCCCACCAGTCTCATCTGGAATAACCTTTGTTCGCCATGCCACAGACCTCATCTGTCCTTTAGAATACATCGAAAATCTGACCATAAACGGGGAATTGCACTTTGAAAAGCAAAAGATGTGAGGAGTGAACAATGAAAAGCATTATAAACAAAAAAACAACCCTTTATATTCATTCTATTCGTCACTTGCCGTCACCTGTCACCTTTTTTTGTTCAATAATCATAAATCATCAATGGAGTAAGTGATGCCAAAACAAAAATATATCAAACCTATTATCATCCGCCATGCATCGGCGGGAATGGCCAATAAATTTGGACGTCCACTGACTGCGATTCCTACCCAGCGCATTGAAGGAATCCAGATTCAAGAGCTAGCGGCAAATTATGGTTCACCGCTATTTGTTCTTTCGGTGCGGGAGCTGCGGCAGCGCTATCGGGAGCTCCATCGAGCCTTTGCCAATCGTTACCCCAATTTCCAAATCGCCTATTCCTACAAAACCAATTACCTTAAATCTGTCTGCAGCATCCTCCATCAGGAAGGCGCCTGGGCAGAAGTGGTGAGCGGCTTTGAATATGATATTGCCAGAGATTTGGGAATGCCTGGCAATCAGATTATCTTCAATGGTCCCTATAAAAAACGCGACGAATTGAAGAGAGCATTTATCGATGGCGCCATCGTCAATATTGATAATTATGATGAGCTAAATGTCATTGAATCGCTGGCAGACGAGCTTGGAAAAACCCTGGAGATCGGCGTACGTCTGAATATGAACTTAAACAATCCGCCCTGGTATAAATTTGGTTTCAATGTGGAAAGCGGTCAAGCCTATGATGTCGTCCGCCGCGCCCAATCAAGCGGAAAAGTGAAAGTCGTAGGACTGCATATTCACGCCGGAACCTATATTGATGATCTGACAATCTATCAAAAAGCTGCTGCAGGGATACTGCAGTTTTATCAAAGTATTCGCAATCAGCTTGGTGTTACCTTGAAATACTGGGACCTGGGCGGAGGATTTGCCAGCCGCAATACGCTGCACTGGGCATATCTTCCCGGTGAGCAAACCTGCCCAAGCTACAGTCAATATGCCGATGCCATCAGCAGCACATTAATGAGCATTGGCCTGCCACCCAATGAAATGCCTCGCCTATTCATCGAGCCGGGACGAGCGCTGGTAGATGAACCCTTTTCCCTCATTACGAAAGTAGTGGCCGAAAAACGCCTGCCATCAGGACAACGGGCTGTCATTCTCGATGCCGGTATGAATATCCTCTCCTCCGTACAGTGGTATAAATATGGAATCCAAACAGTCCAGGACAGCGGTACGATGGTGGAAGATACTGTCCTTTACGGCGGTCTCTGTATGAATATTGATGTCCTCAATGCCAATGTCAGCCTGCCTCAGGTGCGCTTCGGTGAATATCTGCTTATTCCACATGTAGGCGCTTATAATCTGAGTCAAAGCTGGCAATTTATCTTTCTAAAGCCTGCTGTCATCGCTATTGAAGATGGAGAAGTCAAGGTAATCAAGCGGGCAGAAACGAGAGAAATAGTTCAAGCCGCTGAGGAACTTCCAGATGATTTTAGGTTTTAAAGTGAAGATGATGATATATTTAAAATTTTTAAAAACTAAATCATATAAAAATACCTATACACCAGATCAATTCATAACTCTTGTAAAAGTACTGAACAATTATAATTTATTTACCAAGAGCTTTAATGAATAAAAAAAAATCCCCGCGCTTCTTTCCGTGGAGCTTCCCTTGCAGTAAAACAGGCTTGTACCGATTTATCGGCTCAAGCTCAGGATTTGCCGTTGAAAGACCATCCATTTTCGGCTATTAATCCCAAACCAAAAGGAATCGGCCTACTCAGTGGCGGGCTTGATTCAATTTTAGCTGTGCGGCTTCTGCAAAAGCAGGGTATCGAGGTGATTGGGTTAATGATAGAAACGGGTTTTACCACTGATTACAAATGGCGACAATTGCAGGAAGCCAATCGTGAATCCATTCCGGAAGCTGTGCCCCTTTCCAGACAGCTTTCTGAAATATTGAACATTGAGATAGTAGTAACGGATATTTCTCGCTCTTTTTTCCAAATGGTTCTTAATCCCCGTTTCGGATATGGAAAATTTGTCAATCCTTGTATAGACTGTCGCATCCTTATGCTGCAGAGCGCCCGCGAATTGATGTTGGAACGGAAGGCTGATTTTGTTTTTACCGGAGAAGTCATCAGCCAGCGGCCAATGACCCAGTTTCGCAGCACTCTGGCTCAAACCGAAAAAGATGCTTGCCTCGAGGGTTATTTACTCAGACCCCTTTCAGCAAAATTACTTGAGCCTACTATTCCCGAAAAAGAGGGGAAAATTGACCGCAGCAGGCTGGAAGCAATTGTTGGACGCAGCCGCAGCAGGCAGTTAGAGTTGGCAAAGCTTTGGGATCTGACAGGAATTGCTCCCGCAGGCGGAGGCAATTGCCAGCTCATCTCTCCTGAATACAGCAAACGTATGAGAGACCTTTTTAATAATAAGGGAAAACACCATATTCATGCGGAAGATTCTCTGCTTTTGGGATTTGGAAGACATTTTCGCCTAAGTCCTTATGTGAAACTCGTTGTCAGCAGAAATGCCCAGGAACATAATCTCCTTCTCGATAAAAACAAGCATTTCACTCTTTTGGAAATGCCTGATATCACCGGAGCCGCCGCCCTGATAGATGGTGAAACAACTGAATTGGAACTTCACCTGGCGGCACGCATTTTAGGTCGATACAGCAAAGCTGAGGCCAATGCAGATATACGATTCTTATTGACTCGAACCGATGGAAGCACAATCGATTTTGAGGAAAAGGCTTTTCCTATAGATGCCTCTGAATTGTCAAACTACCTCATTTGAGAAAGCGCAATCAGCGCTGCTGACGAAGGATTTCTGCAGGAAAAATATTTTTTAGCGGCTTTCCTGATCTGCCTTTAAAAAATTCATCTCAAAGCGCGGCTCATTGTTAATTCTGATTTTGAGAATGTACTGCCTTTCTGCATCGAGATAAATCAACAGCTTTCCTGATTCAATTTCCCAAAGCGCCTTGTCATTACTTAGTATTTGTCCGCCATCCCATTTCAGGCCCAGCTGGAGCTTTTTAGGAAGAATCAGAGATTCTCCCACCACCTTTAGCCAGCCCGAGGGAGACAGAAGCGAGGGAAATGTCTTGAAATCAGGCACAATCTCTACAAAATTTGGTTTATCCAGCAGATACCAACTAAACTGATTTTGCGAGGCTATCACTGGCCAGCCGTATGAATCTGTTTTAAATTCCAGAGTCTCCCGAAAGCGCAGCGCTCCCATACGTACCTGATAAACCCAGTTTTCGCCTTCTTTTCCCAGAAGATGCCACGATGCTTGGGAATCTATCTGTACCGCTTCTAAGAGATCATCTTTTTGGGGAACTGCATTGAGCTTGATCTCACCATTGAGGCGGGCTTCAGCAAATTTTACCGGCAGCGTTTCCGACGCCAGCCAAGGCGCATCTTGGACTTGAAAATGGAGATGCGGCACTGGTGAACGACCAGAGTTGCCGCAATAACCTATAAGCTGGCCCCTTTCAACCCTTTGTCCGGCCATCACCGGAATAGTTCCCTGTTTTAGGTGGCTCAGCTCGCTATATTCACCATTGCCATGATCAATTATTACAAAATTCCCCCAGTTGGCCTCTGTGGCAGCTATGCGCGGCGGATTATCGGGAATAGCATTTTCTACTGCACTGATAGTGCCTGGCGCAGGGGCAAAAACCGGCAGCCCAAAGGCATAGAAATCGCTGAGATCCGTACCAAATCCGGAAGCCTGATCACCATTTTCGTCACGGACCACAAAATCCCAGGCATAACGGCCCGACTCTTTGTGAGTCCATTCGCCATTATTCCCTTGGAGAATACTCCATTTCCCAATAACTGGCAGTGTCAGCATTGTTTTTTGCACAAAGCGTCGTTGTAGCCATCTCTGTGCCCAGCGTAGATTGCTCTCAGGACTCTTAAGAAGGTTCAATGGCACAGAGATCAGCCGCAAGCGCTTTAAATGCAAAGGCGTTTTCTTCACAGGATAAAGGAAAAGCAGAACAGTAATATTAAAGGGAAGCACTAAAACAGGCACGGCACCGTGGCCAATTTCCTGGAAAGCGCTTTGGAGAGCAGATTCTAAAAGACCTGTAACGACAATGGCTAATGTTGTATAGATAAAACTATGGCGGTTGCTCACGAGAAAAAATCCACCCAGAGCTAACCCTGTCAAAACGTAGTTTAATCCGTAAAATTGACCATTTCCACCTAAGATGAAACTATGAAAAAGCAAGCCCACCAGGCCGCTCCACAATGCGTATAAGGCTGCGATTCTGGAATAGCTGAAAACCGCCAGCAGCACCAAAACTCCACTTAAAAGATTGTCCTGAAAAAGGATATTGCCAAACATGCGCACAAACTGGAAAAGCTCCAGGGGAATCCGTTCAAAAAGCCAGCGGTCCAGATCGCCCAATAGGGGCGGTGGCGCAAAAAAGAGAACCTTATAGGCTTTGGGAATGGCCAGAAACAGCGGTAAAATAATCATCATAAAAGGAAGACTCATTGCGCTGAGATCGTTTTGGTAAAGCATTATTGCTATAGTTTGAGTCACGATAGAGCTTAAAACGGCAGTAATGATGATTCCTAAAAGAACCAGTGGTGTGACGCCAAAGCTAATGCCCAGCGCCAGCCCGATTAGGATGCCATTAACTCCAAAAATACCACTTTTCCAGCGGTCAGGATGAACTTGCATCCATAGAGCTGTGGCGTTTGCGGTGATATTGCCAATGAGCCCTGCCAGCCCAAGAAGTGGATGAATAAAGCTTGTCAGCATTATGAGCAGCGATGGCATCCAATGAACTGAGAAGATAAGACTGCCATAACTCTGCAAAATCGTCTGCATAAAACGAATCATTTGAGGTGAGAAATAATCAATATTTATTATTCGTAAACTGCTTCTCAAGTTCATATCAAAGTATTAGCTGTTCCAGCTTTTTAAAAATGGGTAAAAAGGAGATTATTCAAAAGGAACCCATCAGATTTTAATCAATTTGAGGGAAAAATTTGGGAATATTCCCTGGACATTCTTCAAATTCAAAGCTCATCTTTCCAATTACTTTCATTGGCGCTTTTTCTGCGCTCGAGAAAGGTCCGCCAAGTATAGGTGACCAGCACTGTATACTGGCTGTTACGAGTAAGCATCAGCTCGATATCGGTCTCGCCGTCTTGCCACTTGCCGAAAAAGTCTGTACCCAGCTTTTCATGTAGTTTTGCGGCGCCATATTTTTTTTGCATCCGAAGCTGCAGCCCATCTACAAAGGCTTCTGACTTTCTAAAATTGCTCTTAAATTTCCCGACTTCCAGTAAATTATAAGGCAGCGTCACAGTTATGCCCACTAAATAGAGACTGTCGGCTTCAAAAAGGAATTTATAATTCGCGCTTTCACCTTGAAATGAACCATTGTAGATAAGCGCCTGGTCCAATTCTCCTGCCTGGCTGTCAAACCAGTCATAAACACTTTTGGCAACGGCCATTTTCTTAAGTCCCCAGGGCAGGTCTCGGTAGCCTGTCTGCGCCTGAGCGCCTGCGTCCACGGCGAAATCAATAAAATTATGCATAATATCTTCATCATCTTCTCCTTTTCCTAAAATACACAATTTGTAAAACTATTAACAAGTAAAACTTTGAGCTTTGATAGAGAAGCTGGCCTAGCCCGAAAAGTTTTTTCTTTTTTAATTGAATCTTAGCTAAAGAAGTGTGAAATTTTACTGTGTTAAAAAATAATAAAAG
>DSDE01000197.1 GCA_011049095.1 Fidelibacterota bacterium | reverse complement strand
GTTCATTATATTCAAAGTAAGATGGAGAAGAAAAAATAAATGCCCAGACCACAAAAAGAGCGCCTTATCAAAGAGCCGCCGGTATTTACTGAGTTTAAACCCACAGGGATACTAGGGCGCCTGATCGAGAGCATTGTCCTCTCTTTAGATGAATATGAAGCCTTGCGTCTCAGCGACTTTGCCGGATTTTCCCAGGAGGAAGCCGCAGAGGAGATGGCAATCTCCCGCCCGACTTTTACAAGGCTTATTGAAAGTGCCAGGAAAAAAGCGGCGGAGATGATTATTCAGGGAAAACGATTGATTATCGAAGGCGGGAATATCCACTTTCGCCATAATCTCATTCGCTGCCAGAGTTGCGGCCATATGTTCAATATAAATATCGAGGTAAGTATCAATACATGTCCCACCTGCGGTTCAGCCAATCTGTTGAATCTGGCAGGGAGATTTGGGCATGGCCGATGCTGTCATAAACAAAAAAGGAGATGAAAATGCCAAGAGGAGATAAAACAGGACCAAATGGAGCAGGACCAAGAACCGGTCGTCAAATGGGTTTCTGCGCTGCTAATAACGCACCGGGTTATGCCAGTGGCCGGGGGCGCGGATTTGGCCGAGGGCGAGGCTTTGGCAGCAACAGAAACTTCGGACAAGGCTGGGGACGCGGATTTGGCAATTGGCAGGAAAATCCTGAGCCTGATCAAAATGCTGAAATACAAAATCTTACAGAAGAGATGAACCGCCTCCGAGAGCAAATCAGCGCTCTGGAATCTAAGCTGATTGAGAAAAACGAAAATTGAGCATCCTGCCTTTATCAGTCATTTATAAATGACAAACCATTTGATTTCAAGATCATACGGCACTTACCAAAACCAATGACATTCCACTAAAAGACAATTGATTTGCCAAACACAAAACAAACTCAAAAGGAGAAAATAAATGATACGGAAAATTGCTATACCCGTGGAAAACGGACTGCTATGCCAGCACTTTGGGCACTGTGAAGCCTTTCTTATTACTGATATTGAAGAATCTGAAATAAAAAACATGGAAACAATAAAGCCGCCGCTCCATGAACCGGGCTCCTACCCTCGCACATTAGCAGAGCTTGGCGTCAAGACCATTATCGCCAGCGGAATGGGCCAGATGGCGCGACAACTCTTTGCGGAGCAGGGAATTGAGGTTCTCACCGGAATAGCAGAAGCCGAACCTCAGCAGCTCCTTGAAGCCTATCTGGCACGTTCATTAGAATCTGGTGTCAACCCCTGCACCCATTAACATGAAGAAAATCGCCATCGCCAGCGGCAAAGGCGGCACCGGCAAAACCTTCCTCTCCACCAATCTGGCAGCCTGGATTGCTCAAAAAGAAGCGGTAACGCTGCTTGATCTAGATGCCGAAGCGCCCAATTGTCACCTATTTATCAAAGGTGAACGAAAATCGGAAGCAATTCAATATAAGATGATTCCCCACTGGGATGCTCAGCGCTGCACCCTCTGCGGCGATTGTCTTTCTCTCTGCCACTTCAATGCCTTGGTGAAAGTGCAGCAGGAGATTATGGTTTTTCCCCAGCTCTGCCATTCATGCTATGCCTGCTCTGAATTGTGTCTCGAAGCGGCGCTGCCCATGAAAAAAATCCCCATTGGCCGCATCACCCACATCCAAAATAGAAATCTGGCTTTTTTTGAAAGCCGACTCAATATTGGTGAAGAGCAGGCTGTGCCATTGATTTCTAAAACAAAAAAATATGCCCAAAACCAGAGCCGCTCCGAAATCACCATTTATGACTGTCCCCCTGGAACCGCCTGCCCGGCTGTGGAAGCAGTAAAAGATGCCCATCTGGTTATTCTTGCCGCTGAACCCACTCCCTTTGGTTTTCACGATTTCAAACTCATGATGCACCTTCTAAATGAGCTGCAAAAACCCTTTGCTGTCGTAATCAACAAATACGGTAGCGGTGATTCACATCTTGAGGATTTCTGTTTAGAAAGGAAGATTCCCATCATCGCCAAAATTCCTCACAGCCGAAAAATTGCCGAAAATTATGCTCGAGGAAAATTAGCGCTGGACACAAATCAGGAACTGACATCAGAATTTGATCAAATTTTTCACTTCATTCGGCAATTGAAAAGGGATGAAGAATGAAAGAAATCGTCGTCATCTCCGGCAAAGGCGGCACCGGGAAAAGCTCCATCACGGCAGCTTTAGCCTATGTCAGCGATACCGAAACCGTCTTGGCCGACTGCGATGTAGATGCTTCCGATCTCCACTTGCTGCTAAAACCGAAACAGCGCAATTCCAAAGCCTTTTTCAGCTCCGAAATCGCCGTCATTCATCAAGATAAATGCACCCAATGCGGACTCTGTGAACAGGTCTGCCGCTTCGATGCCATCAACTTTGAAAAAGGACAATATCAGATTGATTCAATTGCTTGTGAAGGCTGCGGCTACTGCGCCCATATTTGCCCCGAATCAGCCATCACTATGGAAATACAACAAGATGGAATGCTCTACATTTCTGATACACGACTGGGAAAAATGCTCTTTCACGCCGAGCTGAGACCCGGCGCTGAAAATTCCGGCAAACTAGTGGCCAGTGTGAAAAACTCCGCAAAACATTATGCCCAACAAACACAGATAGAATATATCCTGGTTGATGGTTCACCAGGTATCGGCTGCCCCGTCATCTCCTCCCTCTCCGGCGCTAATCTGGCCCTTTTCGTCACCGAGCCCAGCCAATCAGGCTTTCACGATCTGCAGCGGGTCATCGCACTGGCTACGCGATTTCACCTGAAAATGGCCGCCATCATCAACAAAAGCGACCTCTACCCCGCCCTCAGCGAAGCCATCGGCCGCTTTCTCCAGGAGAAAAATATCCCGCTGCTGGCAAGCCTTCCTTATACAGAAGATTTTTCCAAAGCTATGGTTCAGGAGAAAACCGTTGCTGAGCTCAACATCGAATACTTTCAGACCTTTGAGAATATCTGGAAACAAATTCTAACCATTATGGGAGACAGAAAATGAAAATTGCATTCACCACAAAAGGCACCGATTGGGATGCCGAAATTGACCCAAGATTTGGCCGCACAGAATACCTGCTGCTTTATGACGATGAAACAAAAACACTCCAGAGCATTGATAATCGTGAAATAAACCAGAAGCAACATGGTGCCGGCCCGCAAACCGCCCAAAAAATCACTGAACTTGATGTACAGCTTCTAATCACTGGCAACGGTCCCGGCGGCAATGCAGCCATGGTACTGGAGAAAGCCGGCGTCCGCATCCTCACCGGCTATGCAAACCTAAGTGCTAAAGATGCATATCAGCGCTTTCTATCCGAAAAATAATATCTATTTCAAGAGCAGCGCTTTCTGTACCTCACTTTTCCCGTTGCTTTCCATGCGGAGAAAATAGACGCCACTGGGCATCTGTGAATTTCCAAAAGGAATGCTGTAGTAGCCGGCATTTAGAAAATTATTCGCCAAAACAGTCACCACTCTCCCCGCCACATCGTAGGCTTTTAAAGAAACCTGTCCACTTTCCACAAGATGAAAAGATACCGTCGTCTGAGAATTAAATGGATTTGGATAGCAGCTCAGCAAATTGAAAGTCTCTGTTTGAGCGACAAGCGATGAAGGCATTTCATCATAATACAAGACGAATTTTAACATATCGTACCAATCATCCATCATCCATACCCGTATCACCTCAATCTCTCTGTCACCTGCTTCATTATAATTTGTCTCAGCCTGCATATAATTCACCCAAATGCTATCCTGCCACATTTGCAGTGTCTCCAAATAAAGCTTTCCTAAATCATTATAAGCAAAATCACGTTTCATCATATTCAGCCATAAACTGTCCTGCCACCCAGCTTCAAGCACCTCTATGAGATTCTGCTGCCCATCATAAGTCATAGTCTCCAGAAATCCGTTAATCCAAAGGCTATCGGCCCAAACTTCTCCTAAAAGCTCTGCCGGCAATGCGTATTCATTATAAGTGATACTAATTTGCTCATAATTAACAAATTCTCCACTATCATAGAGATAATATTGCTCCATAATCACCAGTGAATCATGATTATAGTTATAAATTGTCTTTTCTACCGATGCCCACGCTTCGTCTTTCCATACCTCGTTGATTTCTTCAGTCAACAGCTCACCGTCATAAATCGATCGCTCCCTTTCATAATTCATCCAGTTTTCATATTCCCAAACCTGAATCAGGTGCTCTGTTTGCAGTCCATCCTCATTATACGAATAGAGATATTGTGCCTCATTAATCCAATGGCTGTCTGTCCATACCTGATTTACTCAATAGACAATCTGGGCCGACTCATTGTAGCTGTACTGAGCCAATCGCCTTTTTTTCCAGCCGGTGGAGTCAGCTTCTCGATACTCTTTGCTGATGAGAAGAGACTGCTCATTATATGTATTGTAATAGCGAAACATCACATGCCAATTGGCGCCATCACTCATCAGCCACTCCTCCACCAGCGGTAATCCATCCTCTTTTTCAAGCACCCTTTGAGAAAATTGCTTAGCCTGCTCCAGACTTATTTTTTCTTGATTAAAAAGTTTTTTTGCCAGCAATTCATAATCAAAACCAGCCTCAAAAGTTCCACCATAAACAGCAAGCGACATCAGCATAGTCACCAGTAATAACAACAGTTTCTTCATTCCAAATTCCTTTCTTTTTTTAGTTTCTGGTTTAGCGATTCAATTTCCCTAAAGAATAATATGGCTTTAAATTTTTATTTCCTAACACTTTGAGCAGGCCACAAACTCACTAAATTCCCCACAGAGAGTTGCTAATCAAAGTATATTCCCTTATAGATTATTGGTTATATTGTCATTGAATGCTATCGTGCTTAAACTCTGGCGGCATAATTGTGAAGTTCTCTTTGTCTATTAAGCACTTTTAGCTGGCTTCATATCAAGGACAATTCATATCAACCTGCTCCTTCAAAAACTTAAATTGGCTAAAAGAAATCTTAGAAATGGCGCAATTTGCTTATGATTGAAACATATTTTCATAGACGCTGAATTTTACTTGAAAATTCGAATCTCAGCTTCGATACTTCAAGCTTATTTCATTATTCGATGTTTTGCGTACTAGAGTATGACGCTTTTTTAGTCGTGTTTCAGCCTTTTGGAATATGGTCCTCTGCCCTTTCGCCATTTGCGGACTATAATCTTTGGCGCAGGGTCCCAACCATGTTCACCCCAGGGATGACAGCGACCAATGCGTGTCAGCGCCAGCCAGCCGCCATGGAAAAAACCATGCATTCTTAAAGCGTCAATTGCATAGACAGAGCAGGTGGGACGAAAGCGGCAGCTTCCTGGGAAAAGGGGCGAAATCAAAAGCTGATAAGCCCGAATCAATAAAACCAACGGAAAAACAGCCGCCTGTCGCCAAAAATCGCTCAAGAAAAACTCTCCCGCAGCCGCTGAAATCCTAATGTAAGAATAAAAATAAGGGTTGCGATGAGCACAATAGCCGCACCTGAGGCAATACTGACATAGAAACTGATAAAAAGCCCCAGCACACCTGACAAAACAGCAATGGCGGCACTGATGAGCATCATCTTCCACAGGCGCTGTGTCACAAGCTGCGCTGTAGCCGCCGGCGTCACCAGCATTGCCACCATCAGCGCCACTCCCACTGTTTGCAGGCTCACCACAATAGCCAGAGCAATAAGCACCAGCAGTAAATGATTAAGGAAACGGGTCGGCAGCCGTAGGGTTTTTGCCAGCACCGGATCAAAACTCAGAACCATAAACTCTTTATAAAATAAAAAAATCACCAAGAGAATCACCAGCCCGAATATAGCCGTCAACCACAAATCGCCGGCAGAAACACCCAGCACATTTCCAAAGAGAAAATGTGTCAAATCTGTGCTGTAGCTGCGCACTGATGATATCAATGCAATTCCTAAGGCAAACATTCCTGCGAAAATAATACCGATGGCCGTATCTTCCCGCATTCGGCCGCTCTGGGTCATAGCGCTGATGCCGAAACTGCTGAGAATAGCCGTCACCAGAGCCCACCAAAACAGCGCCGTGCCAGAGGTTCCGCTCACTAGATAGCCGGCAGCCACACCAGGCAATATCGTATGGGCCAGCGCATTTCCAAAAAATGCCATGCCTCTTAGCACCACATAGACACCCACCGTGGCGCAGACAATACCCACCATCACCGCCGCGATTAAGCCACGCTGCATAAAGGCATATTGGAACGGTTCGAGAAAAAATTCGCTCATAGCAGCTCCTTTTCCGTATGGCCGCCCTGGTCAAAAGCAAAGAGCGAGCTGTCGTCACTGACAATGTGAAGCTGGCCGCCATAAGCTTCTAAAAGGGTCTGACTCTGGCATACTTCTGCTGCTTTGCCAAAAGCGCGCACTGTGCGATTGATTAGCATCAGCTTTGGAAAGCGTTTCGCCGCCAACTTCAGATCGTGAATACTCACCAAAAGGGTCACCTTTCGCTCCCTTAGCTTCTCAATAACTTGAAAAATATCCTCTTGAGAATTGACATCCAGACCGGTGAAGGGCTCGTCCATCAGCATCAATTCTGCCTCCTGCGCCAGACTCTGGGCAATAAAAACCCGCTGCTGCTGCCCGCCGCTGAGCTGGTTGATTTGCCTTTCAGACATATCCGCCAGAGAGACGGTTTCTAAAGCATCATAGACCCGCTCCCAATCGCGCTTTTTGGGCCGCCTGAAAAATCCAATTTTACCCACTCTGCCCATCATCACCACCTCGGCCACATTCACCGGGAAACGCCAATCCACCTGACTACGCTGCGGCACATAACCAATACAAATATGCCCTTCCGGATGACTGCCAAAAATCTCCACTGAACCGCTGCTGGGTTTTAGAATCCCGGAAATCACTTTAAAAAGCGTACTTTTTCCGGCGCCATTGGGACCGATGACAGCCACCTGTTCACCCGGCTCGATGGCGAAATTCACATCATCCAGTGCCAGACCACTTTCATAGCGAACTGCCACATTTCGAAGCCGCAAAATAGGTTGATCACCTCCATGAGGCTCATGTTTTCTGCTGAAAAGACTCATCAATTCTCCTTCTCTAAAAGACCCTCAACAATTATAGAAATATTTGTTTTCATATAAGATATATAGTCTTCTGCCCCGCTGCCCTTTTCTCCCAGGCTGCCGGTAAAAAAACTAAGAAGCCTTGTGCCGGTATCCTGAGCCAACTGCCTGGATAGCAATGGGTTGACGGTATTGCCAACAAATATTGCTGAAATATTATATTCCCCAATAGTTCGCTGCAGATTAGCCAGCTCTATGGCTGATGGTTCTGCCAATGTATTATAGCCAGGTATGACAGCGCCGACCTGAATAAAGCCATAGCGCTCAGCAAAATAGCCAAAGATCACGTGGTCAGTCACCAAGCGGCGACGCTCTTGCGGAATATTCGCAATTGCATTTTGAAATCCATACATCAAGGCTGTCAAGACGCTGAAGATAAATTTCTCGTCTGGATTCAATGAGCTGCCGGTCTGCCGGATAATAGTCAGTTAGCGTTTTAGCAATGCTTTCCGTCCAGATTTTTACATTATGTGGATCAAACCATACATGCGGGTCCGCCGTACCATGATTATGATCGTGTTCACTATGATCATGTTCTGGCCGCTCAGTTCCTTTTGCCGCCATCAGCGCTCTTTTTTCTGAGAAATCACGTCCCTTAATTCCCTGAGACAGGTCTATAATCATAGCTTTGCCTCCGCTGTTTCGCAATAAGTCTTCAAGAAATCCTTCCAATTCTAAGCCATTGATAAAAATGAGTTCAGCCGAGTTCACTTTTGCCATATCCTGCGGTGTCGGCTCGTAATTGTGAGGATTGGCGCCCACTGGCAAAACTGCCACCACGGAGAGCCTTTCCGGCGCGATATTCTTCACCACGTCCGCCACAATTGTCGTTGTGCCCATAATTAGCGGCCTCTTTTCAGCGTTATTTTTTTCCTTATTGGCGCAACCACTGATTAAGAGCAGCATCGCCGCTAAAATCCAAATACTCTGTTTCATTTATCCCTCACTTTTTTGACATTGATTGCAGATACCTGTGGCCAGGTGTAGCATTGATTCGGCGCTGAAACCTTCTGGAAGCTGAAGCGGTGTGAAGGTGGCAGATTCCAGACAATAAACCTTTCCACAAGAGTGGCAGCGAAAATGGAGATGATCATGGTGATGCACAGAAACATCACAGCGCTGCAAGTCACACAGCGCATAAAAATTGCCCTCCGGCGCGGTATAGGCCGTGTGTATGAGTCCTTTTTCCAGAAAAAGACTCAGTGTGCGATAAACCGTAACCCGGTCATATTCACCACCAAGCTCAGCGATAATCTCAGCCGGACTAAGTGCAAAATCACTGCTTCCAAAAAGCTCAAAAACCGCCGATCTTACACGCGTTCGCCGAACGCCATAGTTATGTAAGAGCTCACTTTTTGCCATTTTTACTTCGTCACTCATTTTTTTCTTTCCATCATAGCTAAAATTTAATATTATTCGCTATGGAATTGCAACAGTGTTGCAAAAACACAGAAAAAAAATCTCACCGCATTCTTCAAAGAACCGTTACATCTCTGGCTCTTGCTGTTTGGCTCTGGAGCAGTTTTGGCCTGGCACTGCACCATCATCATGACGGACAGATTCACGAAGATTGCCCCTATTATTTTTTCTCCATTGCCATCACATGGGATGGTGTCGTGCCAGACAGCATTCCCTATATCAATACTTTTCCAGAATATGAAATAGATTTATGTGCAGAAGATTATTTTTATTCTGAATATGTCCAAGCTTATCAACCCTCACGAGGGCCGCCTCACTCTGTTTGAAAAATCAGTAATGAAGAAATTGCGGATTCCCTGCAATCAATAATTTTAAAACAGAGGAAAATTATATGTTTAAAAGATTTGCCATATTTATATTAACGCTGACATTAGTATTTTTTTATAGCTGTAGTTCAGACTCGGCGAAACCAGAAG
>DSDE01000512.1 GCA_011049095.1 Fidelibacterota bacterium | reverse complement strand
ATCCTGGAGCTCCGGCAGCGCGCTCAGGCTGTTTTGTCCGCCGAGAATTATAAGCGCATTGGGGATGTGCTTTCTGGCAAGACGAACTGTTTGCAGCGCTTCGTCGGCGTAAGTATAGAAATTAGAGCTGACGGCAATGAGCTCGTATTGATTCTCCTGAAAATGGGCTTCGATCTCAGGCCAGCTTTTTCCAAAGTGATAATACTGCTGAAAAATCTTGATGGGCGAACGGTCGGGGCGAAAATGGGGCAGCGCCGGCGTAAAAACTTTTGGCGCAGCGATAGTTGTTCGCTGACCGCCGCTGAGAAAGTCGAGAATCTCCACCGAAACCGGCAAATCTGCTACAGCGCCAGCCAGATAGCTCAATCCCAATGGATAGGTGCGCTCATTGCTAATGTAAAAATCTTCGATGGGCGGCTGAATGAGGGCAATGCGCAGGGTGTCGGTCATAGGGCAAGTTTACAAAAAACACAGTTTGAAATAAAAGGTCAATATGGAATCCACAGCGATTAATTAATAATAGTAGTCGCCGAAAAAATGAGTGAGCACTCAACTTATTTCTTGATGTTTTTGCTTTTCTTTTATAAACTACATTTATGAGTGAGCGCTCACATTATGAAAGGAGTAAGGATGGGTAAACCCAAGTATGATCAGATTTTAGTAGCTGCGTATCATCTGCTTGCCACAGTAAATTACCAGAATATGACCACGGCGCGCATTGCTGAAGCGGCCGGAGTGGCGGAAGGAACTCTTTACCGTTATTTTAAAAATAAAAGGCAGCTACTTTTTGAAGTTTTGAAGCATTTTGGTGACCAGATTATGGAAAAGATTTTTCAAAAAGTAAGTCCTCAACAAAGCTATATGCAAAATTTGCATCATTTTGCCGATGCTTTTCAGGATTCTCTGCAGCGGGATATCCCTTTCTATCGGATTATGTATAAGGCCTTCAGCGAGCTGGATGACCCGGAGATTTTTCCGGCGCTTAGGGACTATTTTATAGCACAGCTTGATAAAATCCGCGAGGTTTTTGAGTGGTCTGTTCAGCGGGGCGAAATCACTGTTGATAGCGCCGATCTGGACCTTATCGTTCAACATCTCTGGGGAATCGCCGATGGCTTTATGAAGCGGACGATTTTGCAAATCAACCTGCCAATTCAGCAGCGAGAAATTGAATTTACACTTTCGCTGATGCAGGCAGCCATCAATAAGGAGCTCCAATGAAAAAAATCTATCAGTATCCCCGAAGCATACTTGGGATCATCGGGATTATTACACTCTTCTTTCTGATTCAGATTCCCAATATTGTGGTTGATAACGATCTCTATATTTTTCTCGGTGAAAATAATCAGGCCAAGCTGGATAATGATGCCGTCGAGGAGATTTTTGGAGAAGGCGAAGCGATGCTGGTGGCCGTTCACAGCCGCTATCAAAAAATCATTGCCAAGGACAATCTTCGACTCATAGACAGTTTGAGCACAACTTTTGAGAAGCTGGAGAATATTACCGATGTCATCAGCCTCACCACTGCCGATTATATAGAAGGGACCGATGAAGGGATGTCGGTCAGACCTCTCATTTCAGCGGATATGCTGGAAAATGAAGCCGGCCAAACAATAGTTCTTCAGCGCCTTCGCAGTTGGGATGCTATGTTTCGTAAAAACATGTACAGCGATGATTTTTACAGCACACAAATTATGCTGAAAATTAAATCTGATCTCACCCTTGATGAACTTGAGACGGTCTTTGAGAATGTTAAAGAAGTCATCAACCGACATCAACAGCAAGGCATCACATATCATATCGCTGGGGTTCCGGCTATCTCTGTCCTCCTTAAAGAAAATATTTACAGAGACTTGAGCAGCCTGATTCCCATCGTGGTTCTCGTTGTGATGTTCACGCTCTATCTGAGTTTTCGCCGGGCGGCTGGCGTATTTCTACCCCTTTTGAATGTGGCTGTTGCATCAGTCTGGACGATTGGGCTTATGGCTTTTCTCGGTGCGCCGCTGACTATGGTCGGGACTGGTATCCCGGTGATTCTTATCTCGGTTGGCAGCGCTTATGGCATTCACCTTTTGAGCCATAGCTATGACGAAATGCGAAAATGGTCCGGTGAATTCCATTCTCTCATTGGCTATGTGCTAAAGAAAGTTGGTCTGCCGATCACTTTGGCTGGCCTGACGACAATCGCCGGTTTTGGCAGCCTCAGCGCCAGCGCCATTGTCCCAATGCGGGACGCCGGTATTTTTCTGGCTTTTGGGGTGCTGGTTTCGCTGATGCTGGCCCTGCTCATGATTCCCAGTATTCTCCTGCTGCGGAGCAAACCAATTAAACAAAAAAAGAATACATCAGAAACAAGTAAAAGAGTAACGATGATGGACCGCTTTCTCCTGGCTTTTTATGATCTTTTTTCGAAGCATAATATTCGCAACCTGATTCTGGCATCGGCGATCTTGATTTTAGCCATTATTGGCACGATTCAAATAATTGTGGACACGAATATGATTGGCAATTTTCGGGAAGATACGGATATTGCCAGAGCCGATGCTTTCCAAAATGAACAGTTCGGCGGCACGACCCTCATCAGTGTCGTCATTGATGGCAAGGAAAAGGGGGCGCTCCTCAATCCAGACATTCTCAAGGCGATGGATGAGCTCGCCGGCTACCTGGAATCAGACGTCCCGCTGGTGGGGAAAGTGAGCAGCTTTACCGAATTTGTCAAGCGCATGAACCAGATTATGAATCGGCCTGCTGATATTTCTCAAGGAGAAGGAACTGTTGCAGAAAGCGAATTCAGCGGCGAAGAGAGCAGCTTTTTTTTTGAGAATGGTGATGAAGAATCCAGCTTCAGTTTTGATGAGGCCGACACTGAGAGTGGATTTAGCTATGAGGATAATTTTGGAGACGAAGCGTCAGCTATAGTTTCTGAACCGAATGTGGAATTTCCCAAAATCACACAGGAAAATCTCCTTCGGCTCCTGAATGAAGCGGCCGCTCGCTCTGTGAAAAGCAATATCTCAGCCACGGAACTTCTTTTTGAGCTGAATCGCGTCACGAATACAGAAGGTATGGCCTATTATGAGATTCCCTATGACCCGGCAAAATATCCCGCTGAAACACGTGCCGAGCTGAAAAATCTTATCAGCCAGTATCTGCTGCTCTATAGCGGCTCACTGGATGCTTTTATTGACGACCCGCTGGAGCCTTCCCAATCAAGAATGCTGGTGCAGATTAATTCACCGCTGAATGCCGATGCCGCCGAAGTGGAAAACCTGATTTTATCCTACGTTGCAGAGCGTTTTCCCGAGGGTTATTCGGTGAAAATCACAGGCACAGGAAAGATGGCCGCCTCTGTGAACGGACTCGTTTTATCAAGCCAATCCAACAGTATCATATCTTCACTTCTCATTGTGTTTGCTATCATCGCCTTTTCTTTTCGCTCATGGGTGGCGGGTTTCTACGGTATTGTCACGCTGGTCTTTTCATTGATGATTAATTTCGGAGTCATGGGCTTTTTCGGTATCAAACTGGATATGGGGACCTCAATGGTGGCGTCGGTGGCTATTGGCATTGGCATAGACTATACGATTCACTTTCTCAGTCGCTACAGATTGGAAGCGCAAAAGGAAACTGACACCAGAATTATCACCCAGCGTACCCTCCTCAGCGCCGGTAAAGCAATTCTTTTCAACGCAGTGTCTGTGGCAGCCGGATTTGCAGTCCTCATCTATTCCAGTTTTATTCCCATTCAGAATCTGGGCATTCTCGTGGCGCTGACTATGATCACTTCCAGTTTAGGGGCACTCACGCTTCTGCCGGCGATGCTCAATACTTTCAAACCGAAATTTGCCTTTACGGGGAAGGTGACCACAAGTAAATGAGTGTGGTAAGATACGGTTATGAGTTATGGGTTATGAGTTATGAGAAAGGGTAAAATCTTCAAATATTTAATGCAAACAAAGGAGAAAGAAATGAAATGGAAAATGATGATGGCGGTATTAAGCTGCTCGCTTGCACTCTTGGCGATGGACGGGCCGCAGGTACACGAGAAAATGCGCAATCGTGATGGGGGAAAAACGATGCATTCTGTCATGAAAATGACTCTCATCGACAAAAATGGGGAAAGCAAAGACCGGGTGATTGAGACCTGGACGATGAAGCACGATGAAACAAATGATCTGAGCCAAAGTGTGATGGAATTTAAATCACCGGCTACAGTCAAAGGAACCCGCTTCCTGCAGATTCAAAACCATGACCGGGATGATGACCAGTGGATATTTTTGCCGGCGCTGAATCGAGTCCGCCGTATCGCCGCCACCGAAGGAAATGCCAGCTTTATGGGCAGCGATTTTACCTATGATGACATGAAACTGCAAGATAGTGATAATGCCAGCCATATTCTGTTGCGGGAAGAAAGTTTTGATGGCCGGGAATGCTACATTCTCGAAAGTAAAGACCCAGACAGCAAAAGCTACGCAAAACTAATTTCCTGGATTACGAAAGAGCATTTCATACCAGTAAAAGTTGAGTTCTACGATCTGAAGAGCAACGAACTGAGCAAGGTGATGACTATTGAAGGGGATATTCAGAAAATTGACGGCATCTGGACGGTCTTTACCACGAGAATGAAAAGCATTCAAGAGGAGCATCAAACCGTGCTGGAACTAATGCGTAATAAAAACGGTGCGCCATTTATAGAATACAATAAACCCATTAATCCGGCCCGCTTCACTCAAAACTACCTGCAAACCGGCAAATAAACCGCAAAAGGAAAAGAACCGCGAATGAACATAAAAGAAGAAGAACCACGAATGACGCGAATGAACGCGAATAAGAATATGAAAAGTTCATTTGTTTTAATTCGAGAAAATTAGTGTA
This sequence comes from Fidelibacterota bacterium, assembly GCA_011049095.1. Lineage (GTDB taxonomy): Bacteria > Fidelibacterota > Fidelibacteria > Fidelibacterales > DSDE01 > DSDE01. The sequence goes on along the minus strand of DSDE01000512.1, from coordinate 4,150 downwards.
ATTGGCGGATAAAAGAAGAAGAACCACGAATGGCGCGAATGAACGCGAATAAGAATAAAAATGGATTTTTTTTAATTCGTGAAAATTCGTGTAATTGGCGCTTAAAAGAAGAAGAACCGCGAATGGCGCGAATGAACGCGAATAAGAATATGAAAAGTTCATTTGTTTTAATTTGTGAAAATTGGTGTAATTAGCTGTTAAAGGAGGAACTTATGAAAAAGCTGTTTTTATTATTTGTGCTGGCTGTTTTTGTTTACGGACAAAGCGCTTTTGATGATGGTGGATTTAGCTTTGAAAGTGAAGAAGCAAGTGTCCCATCACTTAGCTGGAGCGCTTTTATGGAATTTGAGCCACGCATTTTTCCCCACAGTAATGCCCCGGCAGAGTGGGAACTGATTCAGGCGCTGGACCTTTCCTTTGCCTATGAAAAGGAATATTACACCGTGAAGGGTACTATCAAGGCGGATGATGACACCCTGACAGATTTTTTGGATGAGCTGACAGCTTCGGTTTTTTTGGGTCGGCTGCAGCTTCATGCTGGTAAGCAAAAAGTGGTCTGGGGCAAAGGTGATCAGGTACATTTGGTGGACTGGCTCAATTCTGATGATTATCGTGATTTTATCTTTCCTGATTATCAGCGGCGGCGCTTGGCCACTGAGATGCTGCGACTCAATTATGTCGTGGGTCCTTATAGCTGGAATAGTAGTCTGGAGCTGGTCTGGGCGCCAAAATTTACTCCGATGCGCTTTGCAGAATCTGCGCTTTGGCGTCCTGCAGCGTTGAATACTCTGGAAAGTCTAGCCCCCCAACTGGCAGCATCGGGCTTTGCCATTCAGTATGAGGAGTATGAGAAGCTCAGCGACAGTCAGTTTGCCGCTCGATTCAATAACAGCTTTGCCGGTTTTGACTGGGGAATCTCATATTATAAGGGTCGTATGCGCATCCCGGCTCTGCAATTTATCACCCCCAGTATAGAGAATCCTCAGGCTGCCGGTGTGAATATCATTTACAATCCGGTGCAGGTCCTCGGCTTTGAATGGAGCACGGCAATCAGCAAATTGAATCTCCGTGGAGAAATTTCCCGTTTAATCACGGATGATGCAGACGGCGTAAAACCTCATATTCTCAATCCCAAATGGGGGCTGCTTGTTGGAGCTGATGCCAGTCTGCCCATTCATAATCTTAGCGTGAATATCCAGTATCAACGCGATTTTGTTGCGGAAGATGACAAAATCACCAAGACAGCCTATGAGCAGCAGCTTGGCACAATGCTCTACCAGATAGGGGTTGACCCGGCGCTTTTAGGGCTGGCTTCGCTGGATGCCTATTATGAAAATCACTTTATTACCGGTGTTTTGAGTGACAGCTTTTTCAGGGGGCGTCTCAAACCTGAGATTCAGTGGGTAATGAATGTAGATGGAGAAGATCAGATGCTGACCCTGAAGCTGGATACTGAGCTGCGGGAGAGTTTCCATCTCATCTCCCTCTATCGTTGGTTTGATGGTGATCAGGGAACAGTTTTTGGGCAGTATAATAAAAATGATTTTGCCAGCCTGAGACTGGAAGTACGCTTTTGAGCAATGGGTAAGTAAAATTCAACAGAAGCAAAATATTCGTGTCTAGCCCCTTTTTGCGTTTTCAGCCATCTTGTCTATAAGCAGGGCTGGATGACAGAAAAAGCAGTTTGCCCCTTGCGATTGTGAAAAATCTTTTATCTGCCTATGCTTTTGATTATGTTAATTTAATTAATCTCAATAACAATATGTCAAAGCACAATTAATTCCACCTGATGGAAAAATTCTGTATATCAGTGCTTTATCTAAACAGGATAAACAGATGAAATGGAAGGCATCTTTTTCAGGCGCTTTAAGAAAGATCATAGATTTCTACATTAGGAGCAAAAATTTATCAGAAATTCTTATCTTGCTATTCACTGTCTCCGGATTATGGGCTTTCGCCGGCGGCAGCGGTAATCCAACAGCCCCCTGGCAGATTGCCTGACAACTGACATGTCCGCCTCTCCATTCCATCAATTCGCCATCACTCAAATTGTTGGATATCTATCCAAATTTGCTACTTCGATGCACTCACCAATTTGGAATAAGCTATTTAGAATTTGCTATATTTCTTAAAAATTAAATTTTTTTGGGGAGGTCTTGACAAAGCAGGCAATTCGGCTCCGGTATGATTTCACAGATTAATAATGTGATATCCAATAGATAATTTTTGCAAAGCAGAGGAATTTTTACTGGACTCAGTTTAGACTGAGAAATATTGTATATAAATTCCTTGAAAACAAAAAGCGACTTAAAATAATGCCCAAATGCGTGAATATTCTAAAAAACTGTAAAGTGACAGGTGAAAATTGAAAAGTGGCTGGCAAAAAATGCCAAAAAGATGGAGAAATATTCTAAAGCATGTTTGAATATGCGAAAATAGTATTTGGAAAAATTTCTACAGGCGGCTTCCACTCTGGAATATGCCGCTTTGCATATTGGAAAGCGCTGTTTTGACTGTTTGAAACAGTCAATTTCTAAAAAAATCGACGATTTCAATCGAAGGCGCAAAAAAAAATCTAATTTTTTTCATGCCAATATGGCGTTTTTCTCTTGGAAAATAACAAGCTTGTATGGTTTTTTATTATTTGGAAAAATCGCTATTCTCCGGTATGAAAGAAAAGGGGCAGAAAATGAGAGAAAAAAGAGAAGACGAGGAAATGCAGACAGATGATACGCCTGTTTTTGATGCAGCTTATTTTGATGATGGATACGGCGTACCGGAATTGATTCCGATGATTTGTGAATGGTGTCAAGAAAAAATGGCCGCTGTCAATTTCAATGGCTACAAGCTTTGCCAATCCTGTGTAAAAAATGAGCTAAGGAGATAAAAAATCTTGACCAAATATAAAAAGCGTTGTAAACTTCAAACGCTGAAATTTTCAGTTAAAAAGTGGGAGGAGTCCTTATGAATCAAGAAATATTTATTGCAGTCGTGGGAACCACGCCGCAGATTGTCACTGAAACACTCTATTATTACTATCATCCTTTTTACGGCGTCAATCGCAGGTTTGATGAGATCAAGCTGATTACCACCCAAAAGGGTAAAGACCTTTTAATGAAGCTGCTTTGGGAAGACCGGCAGCTTGATGCTTTGTGCAAATCGTTGGGCTTGGCCAATGCTGATATTGCCCTGGAGGAGAAGGATATCATTCTCTTGAGAAAAGATGGGGAAGCTATTCTCGATGATGTGCGGGAAACCGATGATTACGACTCTATGAGCGCTCTTTTTGATGTGGTAAAACAATATACCGATGACCCGAAAACACGTGTAACTGCCACAGTCGCCGGCGGCAGGAAAACTATGAGTGCAATGATGGCTTTGGCGATGCAGCTTTATGGCCGTGAACACGATGAGCTGATTCATATTCTGGCTCCCGATGATAAAATGGTCTTTGGTTCCAAATGGTATTTTCCCGATGACCCGGCAGACCCAGCGCAAAAGCTGGAGGTGAGCCATTTCCCCATTTTGCGAATCGGACGCTATCTCGGCGCTGAACTAAAGCTGCCCCCCAATGTTTTGCTCAATAAACTCCAGGAGAAAATCATTGATCAGGCGCCCATCACCGAGCTGCGGATTCAGGGCGATACATTCATTGCTGAAGGGGAAAATTTTAAATTAACGCCACAATCTGCTGCTTTTCTACGCTCTATTATCAAAAGACGATTGGAAGCATCGTGTCCCAATAATTGCACAGGCTGTGATGAATGTGCTGCTGACCGCTACCGACTGGCGGTTGAATTACAATCCCATTACTTGCCGGAATACGGTAAAGTGAAAGGAACTTCCAGTGAAACATATAAAAATCAGCGAGATAAAATTGCTGCAAGTGAAGACCCCGGTGAAGTTATCAATGTGGATGAACAACTCAGCCGTCTGCGAAAAAAGATAGAAGAAGCCAATATTAGTAAAAAATTCAAAGATGCGCTGCGTGTTCAAAATCTTTTTCTGGATCCTACCAGTAATCAACTGAAATGGTACAGCGTCATTATCGATAAAAATATTGTGAAATTTGAAGATTAAACAAAACAAAGGAGAAAAAGATGAACATCACTATTTTATTGATTGGCAGCAATCCGATACCAAACTATGT
>DSDE01000185.1 GCA_011049095.1 Fidelibacterota bacterium | reverse complement strand
GATGAAATGCCAGGCTTATCCTGTGAAAGTGCTTGAAAAAAAATGTATCTGAAACACTGATCCATAATGGGATCTTTTCTGACAGCGATTGCTGAAGCCTTTCTGCAGAAATACCCAATTCCCAGGGCAGCGTATCAGCATCAGCTTTAACACTCAAAAAAGAGAGGGCATCATACCAGCGCTGAATCTGCGCCTCACTGCTGAACTTTTCAGAGTATTCAACATCGAGAAGGTAGCCAATGAGACTATCTTTCATGGTGTAAAAATGGTGGAGAAAAAGCTTCTCATCAGCCTGTTTTAAAGCATAGGCAAAACCCCGCTGAATAAATTGCCCGCGCTCCTGTACCAATTGACTGTCGGGGTAAATGTTTAAATCAAAAAAAGGTGGTGAAATATGATGGCGCACAGAGCTTCCCATTAAGGGAAAGTATAGTATCTCCTCTATGAAGCCTAAGCTGTCGCTGATAATCGCAGCATCATTCTGAACTTCACCATTGCCTGTGTGTATCGTGACAGACTGTTGCCAGGGTGCGGCCCTGAGCATGTTAACGAATATTAATAGGAGAATTTGAATTCTTATTCTCATATCAACTCAGTAATATTCGGAAAGTCGTTCCCTGGCCCGGCTCAGAATGTAAAACAAAGACACGGCCATGATGATATTCCTCAATAATACGTCGGGTCAGCGAAAGACCAAGTCCCCAGCCTCGCTTCTTGCTGCTGAAACCTGGCTGAAAAATCGTTTCCCAGTTTTTTTCCGGAATACCGCGCCCGGTGTCGCTGATATCAATAATCAACTGTTTCTTATGGGCGCTTGCACATTTCACCGTAATCGTGCCGCCTTCACCTTCCAGGGCATCTACTCCATTTTTGATAAGATTTTCCAAAGCCCATTCCAGAAGGTCGCTGTTACCATTTACTGGAAAACAATGGGACGGGTCCAGCAGAAAAACCAGGTCCACAGTGCCGTTTTTTTGGGGAATCCGACGTTTCATATAAGTATGCACATTATTCATAACAGTCGTTAGATCAAGGGGTGTGCGCTTGACCTTGCTGCCAATCTGAGAAAAGCGGTTTGAAACCCTCTCCAGGCGGCTGACATCCTCATTCATCTCTTGCAATGCTTCATGCTCTGCCCCAAATTGACTTTTTGCCAGCTCCAGCCAACCCATCAGACTACTGATAGGTGTGCCAAGCTGATGGGCTGTCTCTTTGGCCATTCCGACCCATATAAATTTTTTTTCACTGCTCCGAACGTAATCAAAGGCGAAAAAGCCAAAGATAATCAATAGCGCAGCGCCGGCTATCTCATAATATGGCATCCACTTCAGGCGCGTGATAGTTACACTGTCGCCATAATGGATATAGCCAATACTTATTCCCTGATATTCAAGCGGCACAGGATCGGCGAAGCGGTCCATCTCTTTCACATTCGCAATAAGGCTTTGGATAAGTGACTCATCCAGCCTGGCGGTATCAGATACACCCGGGACATTTTTCCATGCCGTCACGTCAGCTTGGGGATCTGCCGTTATAATGATGGGAAAACTCAGCTTATCCACCATCTCGTCCAGCATAAAGCTAAAATCCTCCAGTCGGTCGTCTTCAGCCATTCTGGCGAAAAGCGTGGCCAAAAAGCTAAGTGTCTTTTGTGAATCGTGGCGAAGCTCACGAACAATTATATGAGAATAGATCAAAATAGCAGATATAAAAGCAAATGCTATCATTCCAAATGAAAGTTTAATCCGGGATTTAGAAAAAATTGCCATCGCCGGGCTAATTTACGGCTTACGAACAATTTCCGCTATAGATAAAAGCTTATGTATGTCATTATGACACATATTATCAGATTATTATGCAATATTTTCTCTACTTATGCCATAATGACAGCATATTTCATTTGGCACGGACTTCGCAAAAGGGTAAGGCGTATTGAAAAGTGGGTGAAGGAAGAAGAAAAAAAGCAAAACCAAAAGGGAGGAAAAAAATGACACTCATCAATCGCCGAATCAATAATGAGCTGATGCCAAGCCTGAACGAAGTCTTTGAGAGCTTTTTAAGTGACGTACCATCCCGGATGAATCCACGGATGGACCTGGAAGAGACTTCAACACAGTATAACCTGCGTCTGGAGCTCCCAGGCATGAGCAAGGAGAATGTTCAGATTAGCTTTGAAGACAGCATGCTTGTCGTCAACGGAGAAAAAAAGGAGCCTGTGCGCCAAAAAGAAAACCGCTATCACTACTCTGAAATTGTTTATGGAAAATTCAGCCGCGCGATAAAAGTACCAACAAATGTAGAAAGCGACAAAATCTCGGCTAATTTTGAGAATGGTATCTTAACGATTACAATTCCGAAATCTGAACAGGCAAAACCACGGAAAATCGAGATTCTTTAAGCTCGTTTTAAAAAACCCCATCAAGGCCCCGCCAAAAGCGGGGCTTTTGTTTACCGGTATATTAAATTATTAAGAACTTTTTGCTTAAGACATAACGGTTATTTTATAGGATAGGCATACTTATTAAACCAAAATTTTCCTTTATCCTTGCGGAATTATTCCTGGCCTTTACGCCCTGTTATTAGATTATTTAGGACAGCAGTGATGGAACACATTGGATTATTACATTGATACCCGTTCATAGATTCCCCTCATTTGCTTAGCCGAAAACAATAATTGTGAGCTAAGTTTGCAACAATTGAAGTTTATTTTTCCCCATCTCTTTAGACTACGAAAAAATATGGACTGATAAATCACGATGATTTCTATTTTTAAAGATTTTGCCATTTTCGAAGTGCACTAAGTGGTAAATTATTGTATATTTGCAGGCTAAATGAAAGGTGAATATGAGAAGAATGACAATTGATGATTTGAATTTTAGCGGCCGCAAGGCGCTGATGCGGGTTGATTTTAATGTCCCGCTCAATGAACATGGTGAAATAAGCAATGATTATCGGATTGTAAGCACACTGCCAAGCATAAAGAAGATATTGAATGACGGCGGGTCCGTTATCTGCATGAGCCACCTTGGCAGACCCAAGGGAGAGCAAAAGCCGGAATTTAGCCTGAAGCCGGTTCAGAGCCGTCTGGCGGAGCTTCTTGGCGTGAAAGTTCATTTTGCACCCGATTGCATAGGCGAAGAAGCAATTAAGCTGTCAAAAGCGTTGCAGCCTGGAGAAATATTGCTGCTGGAGAATCTCCGCTTTTATAAAGAGGAAGAAAAAAACGGCGCTGACTTCAGCAAAAAACTGGCCACTTTAGGCGATGTCTATGTGAATGACGCTTTTGGCACCAGCCATCGGGCTCATGCCAGTACAGTAGGCGTCACAGAATATTTTGACCAGATCATCAGCGGATACCTTCTGGAAAAAGAGCTCATTTACCTGAAAGACAAAATGGAAGCCCCTGAACGTCCCTATTCTGCGATCTTGGGCGGCGCCAAAATCAGCGGGAAGATTGATACCATTAATTTTATGATTGGAAAAGTTGACAATCTGATCATCGGTGGCGGCATGGCGTACACTTTCTATAAGGCGATGGGGCGAGAAATTGGCAGCTCACTCTTAGAAGAAGACAAAATCGAGCTGGCTGCCGAAATTATTGAAAAAGCCAAAGCCGCTAATGTAAATCTTCTGCTGCCGGTAGATAATATCGTAGCGCCAGAATTTAAAAATGAATCACCAGCCACTGTGGTGTCGGCTGATGGCATCCCTGCCGAGCAGATGGGGCTGGATATTGGCCCCGCAACGATTGCACTTTTCGGAAAAATTATTCTTAATAGCAAAACAATACTTTGGAATGGACCGATGGGTGTTTTTGAGTTTGAAAATTTCGCCGGCGGTACAAATGCTGTGGCAAAGCTGCTGGCCGAAGCAACGGCAAGTGGTGCTGTAACTGTCGTTGGTGGCGGCGATAGTGTGGCTGCCGTGAAAAAGGGCGGTTTCAATAAAAAAATGAGCCACGTTTCAACTGGCGGCGGCGCATCTCTGGAATTGCTTTCTGGACTCACACTGCCAGCCGTAGCCAAAATCACAATGATAGAATAGGTGAAAATTATGCGAAAATTTTTGATTGCCGGTAACTGGAAGATGTTTCACACGCCAAAAGAGGCGGCAGAGTATGGCCGAAAACTGGCACATAAAAATCCTGACCAGTATGATATAGACGTCCTTCTTTGTCCGCCTGCACTCTCCTTGCCTGCTTTGCGAGAAACCCTGCGGCACACCAAAGTTGCTGTTGGCGGGCAAAACATTCACCAGGAGCCTAAAGGCGCCTTTACCGGCGAGATGAGCGCCGAGATGTATAAAGATGCAGGTGCAAGCTACGTCCTGGTGGGTCACTCCGAACGGAGACAATATTTTGGTGAGACGGATGAGCTGGTAAGAAGCAAAACCATTCGTGCCCTTGAAGCAGGTCTCACACCACTTGTTTGTATCGGCGAAACCCTTGACGAGCGGAAAAATAATCAAACCAGCAACGTGATTTTGACGCAGCTCAATGGAGCTTTCAAACATTTTTCAAAATCCGATATGAGCAAGATAGTTATTGCCTATGAACCTGTTTGGGCGATTGGCACAGGAAAGACAGCCACTCCAGAACAGGCTCAGGAACTACACCTTTTGATTCGCCGTACGATAGAACTAGAGTTTGACGCCGCTTTGGCCAATGATATGAGAATACTTTATGGCGGCAGTGTGAAGGTTGAGAATGCCCGGGACCTTCTCTCTCGGCCTGATATAGACGGTGCACTCATCGGTGGCGCCAGTCTGAAAGTGGATGATTTTCATAAGATCATCGAAATAGCACATCAATTATAAAAAAGGACAGAAGAATATGTACGCATTTTTAGTTTTTCTTTTTCTTGTAGTATCACTGCTGCTTATTGTCAGCATTTTGATGCAAAACTCAAAAGGCACCGGCCTGGCTGGCACTTTTGGCGGCATCGGTGGCGCCAATACTGTTTTTGGCGGTCGCAGTGCCGCCTCATTCCTGGCTAAAGCTACAACCTATTTGGCCATCGCCTTTTTTGTTCTAACTATTATGATAAATCTCACCATTCGTAGCCGCACTAATGTAGAAAGCGTGGTAAAAAAACAGGCTGCCGAGCGGATGGTAACTCCATCATCAGCACTACCGGCTCCACAAGGCGTGCAAATCGACCGGCCTGTAATACAGCCTGAAGAAGGAAAAAAGCAATAAATGAAAAATTAATTGTAGAAATGCAGGATAAAATCAATTAGATTTTACGGCTTTTTTACAAGAGGATGCCCAGGTGGTGAAATTGGCAGACACACCATCTTGAGGGGGTGGCGCCCTACGGGCGTGCGGGTTCGAATCCCGCCCTGGGCACTGTGATGAAATGTAAAATAAAAAAAAGGGTTGGTAAATGATTAGAAAAAGTATCATTTCACTGCTTATATTGTTTTCTTTTGGATTTTCACAAGATATGAACGCTTTACAGGCACAGGTAGATGAAGCCGCTAAACTTCTTTCAGCCAGTGATATTTTGTCTGCAAGTATGCTGCTTGAAAGCGTCTTGATGAGCGACAGCACCTTTGCGCCTGCCCATGCACTATATAGTGAGCTGGAGCTTCAGCGGGGAAATCTGAATGAAGCCCAGTCCAGGCTTATAAAAGCCATCAAAAATAATCCAAACCAGGAAACATATCGTGCGCGATCTGAAAAATTTCGTGAACTCGTCAATAAAATGCGGGATGCCAACCGGGAGCGAGAAAGCGGCAACTCCGACGCTTCTAAAAAGATCTATAATGAAATATTGAGCGAATTTCCAAACTTTGCAGAGGTATACTATCTTTTGGCCATTATGTATCTGCAAGACGATGATTATAAGGCAGCCAAAATGAATTTTACTAAGGCTGCAGAGCTTGCTCCCACAGAGGATAAATACTCCAAAGGCCTGGATGCAATGCTGGCAAAATATTTTCAGAGGGGCCAAGAATCATTTAAGCTTGGTGATTATACCACGGCTGAAAAATATTATCGAATAAGCTTAGAAATAGATTCTAAATATGTCAACAGCTATCTACAGCTCGGCGTTTTGAAGCAGAAACAAGGAGACCTTGATGGCGCCATCACTTGCCTGCAGAAAGGAATCGAAGCAAAGCCAGAGGATGTTCGCATTCATTATACACTTGGCCTCTACTATCTCCAAACAAAAAAAAACAATGAAGCCCTCAATCAGTTTTTACAAGCCATCAAACTAAATCCCAACTATAGCCGGGCCTGGTCATCTGCAGGAAAGATTTACTTAGCCCAAAACAATCTTTCTAAGGCGGCTGAATATTATAAAAAATCTATCGATCTTGACCAAAGTTCCGCGGCAGCCTATGATGGCTATGGTGATGTTCTAATTCAACAAAACAGATATAAAGAGGCTATTGATGCTCTGTCAATGGCGGTTGCACTGGCTCCTAGAAGCTATACGACCTTTTATCGTCTTGCCCAGGCTTATAATCATGAAAAGATGTATTCCGAAGCCATTGATGCCGCGCAGTCTGCCACAAAGATTAATCCCCGTTTTGCCGCAGCCTTTATCGAAATGGGCTTTGCCTACGCCTATCAGGGTAAAGATGTAGAAGCCATTAATACTTTTGGCCGTGCCCGGTCTGACCCACGCTGGCGGCAATATGCCGAGCATCAGATTGAGCTGCTGCGATCAGGAAAACCTGTGGAGCCTTGAGAAAAATATATTCTAACCAAAAGGGGACTTGTTCCCCTTTTTTTTTAAAGAAAGAGAAATGATACGCGCTGCAATTTTTGATTTAGACAATACCCTGACTGATTTTGGCAAGCTTAAAAATGAAGCAATCCGGTCAGCATTGCTTGCAATGCAGGAAGCGGGGCTCGACCTCCATCCACAACTAGCTTTTGACCGAATCATGAACTTTTACAGTGAGCAGGGTTGGGAAAACCAAAAAGTATTGGATCATTTCATCATTGAACAATGCGGGTATTTGGATTATAAATTTTTAGCAGCCGGGATCGTAGGCTATCGCCAGGGAAGAGAAGCGGCATTGGCGCCCTATCAATATGTTCATCCAACCCTGATAAAACTTCTGCGCAGCGGACTGCGGCTGGGCGTCGTCAGTGATGCGCCGTCTCGTGAAGCCTGGCTGCGACTGGTACAGCTCAATTTTCATCACCTTTTTGATGCTGTGGTTACTTTTGACGACACTGGAGAGCGGAAACCGCATCCGGCGCCTTTCCAAAAAATCTTAGAGAAGCTGAATGTCAGGCCACAGGAAGCGATTATGGTGGGCGATTGGGCAGAGCGGGATATGCTGGGGGCAAAACGCATCGGAATGACCACCGTTTTTGCACGCTATGGTGATTTATTCAGCACAAGCGAAAGCGGCGCCGATTATGAGATAGATCGTTTTGATCAGCTTTGCGAAATCATTCAAAAGTGCAATGAGGGAGAGCAATGAAAGCGATTCACCGTGTGCTGACGGCAAAAGAGGCCAAGGAAGCAGACCGCATCACCATTCAGGAAATAGGTATTCCTGGTGAAGGATTGATGGCAAAGGCAGGATTAGCTGCCGCCGATGAAGCTTTCGCGCTCCTTTCTGAAAAACACTTGTTTCGATGCCAGATTTTTGCAGGGAAAGGAAATAATGGCGGTGATGGTTTCGTCGTAGCCCTACATCTGGCACTGCGTGGTATCCAGGTTGAGCTGTTTGTTCTTCCCAAAGCTGCAGAAATCTGCGGTGATGCCCTTTTCCACTTCCAAAAATTGCAGGGTTTGAATATCCAAATCTATTTTATTGATTCTGCTGAAGAATTGACGCCGATGCTTCGAGCAGACGCTCTCTGGGTTGATGCGCTTCTGGGTACGGGTCTGAATCGTCCTGTCGCCGGAGCCGTGGCTGAGTGGCTGCATATTCTCAAAAAATATCATCAAAAACAACCGGTGCTGGCTATCGATATTCCATCGGGTCTTGATGCCAGCAATGGAATGGCACGCGGTGAAATTATTCCTGCTGACGTCACTGTAAGCATGGGCTTTTACAAATTTGGCAATTTCATCCAGGAAGCCAAAAATTTTACCAGACGCCTGGTCATTGCTGACCTTGACTATCCTGATGAGGCTTTTCGGGGAGTATTCGGCGACTGGCGGCTCATTGATGAAGAAATGCTTCAAAAAGCGCTGCCCAAAATCAAAGCATCGGCGCACAAATTTGAAGTTGGTCAGTGTGTGCTTATTGGCGGCAACGGGCTGATGAGTGGCGCAATATCCCTTTCTGCCATGGCGGCGCTGCGCAGTGGTGTGGGAATGCTTCATGCCATTGTACCGGGAACTTGCGCAGCCGACCTTAATCATCACTCCTTGGAAACCATCGTTCACGCCAGAAAATATTCAGACCATCTGACACCTGATGATTTGGCTTTGCTTGATCCGCTGCGAAAGAAAACTCGCGCTTGGGTCATCGGTCCAGGATTGGGCAGACATCCTGAAACAAAACTTTTCCTGCCGCAATTTCTTAGATCTGTAGGCGAGCCGGTATTGATAGATGCCGATGCCTTGTACCTTCTCGATGAAACGATGCTCCAAAGCGTCCATTCTCCATGGATATTAACGCCACACTGGGGAGAATTTCTTCAGCTCAGCGGCGCCTCAATGGCAGATTTAATGGAAAACTCGGTCCAACTCGCTTCTGATTTTGCTCAAAAGTATCGTCTGATTCTCCACCTTAAAGGCGCTGTCAGTCTCACGGCCTTTCCCGAAGGCGGTGGTATTGTTCATCATCGCGGTGATCCGGGAATGGCCACAGCCGGCAGTGGTGATGTGCTTTCGGGAATCTTTGGCGCACTGCTGACAACGGGACTTTCTCCCCAGGATGCAGCTGCTTGTGCACCATTTATTCATGGCTGTGCCGGGGAGCTTGCCGCTGAAGCCCTGGGCAGCCGCAGTCTCAATGCTTCTGATATTATTCACTATTTATCAAAGGTTTATAAACAATATGACCACTATCTGGCGACATAAATTCAAGCTGCTTTCTGTGCTCTATGCCGGTTTTATTCTAATAATGACATCCATTCCTGGTAAAAGCCTTCCGCCAACATTCCCCGGTTTCGATAAGAT
>DSDE01000042.1 GCA_011049095.1 Fidelibacterota bacterium | reverse complement strand
GACTGGATGATATCAGCAGATTTTGATCAATAGCCTTCACGCCATCGCGAACCCGCTGAAACCAGTCGTTCATAATATCTGCCCGCCACCTTTTCCAGTTTTCATCGCTGAAATTGCTGGGCGGTTCTTCTCCGTCATGCTCTTCTTTATATTTGGCGACGGTTGATGGCTCGTAGCCGCCTTCTACAGGCATTGCCGGAATGCGGTCACTGTATTCCACGCCGTCAATATCGTAATTTTCGCAAACTTCGATGGTGAGATTGTAAATAAAGTCCTGCACCTCTGGATTTAGGGGCGACATCCAGTCAAAGCCATTTTTCACCACGAGCTGACCGCTGCTATTGAGAAGCGCCCAGTGAGGATATCTTTGGAGAATATGTCCGCCATTTTGCCCGTAGCTGGTGCTGAATCCCATCTCAAACCAGGGGAGGACTTCCATACCGTTGCGATGTGCTTCGATAATGACGCGCTGCAGCATATCCCGCCCGGCAAATGAGGGATGCACCGGCACGCCAAACATGCTGTCCATCAAGGCGCTGGGGTAGAGTGTGTAATCGCCATTGGCGCCGCTGCTATTCCATACTGCCACCAGCACAGTATTTATGTTGATGGAAGCCAGATAATCCATAGCACGGGCGATACTCTCATCTGAAAAGAGCGCCTGGCTGTCCACATTTGTAAGCTTTACTGCCCGAAACTCTGAGAGCATTTCAGCTCCGCTTAACGACCACGCCGCTTGCGTGGGAAGCAGGGTTAATAAAAATAAGCACGAGACAGCTATCCATGGTTTCAGAGGTTTTCTGCGGCTTTTCATAAAATATCCTTTTCTTGTCATCAATTCTTATCCTTTTAAATATTGTTCAGGTTGTGGAGTGATGCAAGAGCCAAACAATTGGTGATTGAACGGCCAAATATCCCTTCCTGTGTCCCCCCTTGCGTAAAGGGGGTAAATTCCCCAATGCTCCATAAGCATGATTCCACCATTGAACAGCCAGCAACTTATGCCCCTTCTGAGAAATCTGGATAGCCACACTTCAAGAGGGAATTTGCAATAGTAGCAGTTCTTGATTTGTTTTCTTCAATATAAGTCATCATTTGCAATTTTCTTGCGTTTTCCGTTCTCTTGTTACCTTTTCAGCTTCAGCGGCTCTTGATAGTAATTTTCTTTGAGAAATTTAGCGATTCGGTCGTTATTTTTCCGCAGTCCTTCATAAAAGAAAAAGACTTCGCCCTGAAAACCATGGGCGCGGTTGGCGTCCACAGTCTGTTTCAAAAAATCAGTATCCATCACATATTCGCCCACATTGAGGAGGGCGCCAGGAATGATTTTCTCCATTTGATTATCAGATATTTCCAGAGAATCCCGATTGAGAAAAGCCAAAGCCTGCTGATAGTCTTTGATAGAGTAGCGATAGACCTGTGGAATAATCCAGTCGCCGTAATTAGCTTTCAGCCAATTTGGCCAGTCTTGCAGATATTCATCATAGCTCCATGGATAGATGCTTGGCGCCCAAGTAACTAAAATATCTGCTTTGATAGCTTTGACTCGCTGATAGAAATTTTTTCCAAATGCATTGAGAATGTCACCCCGCCAGCGCTGCCAGTCTTTATCACGGTAATCTTTGGGAGGCATGGCGCCATCGTGCTCTTCCTTGTAGCGCTCGATGGTAAAATCAGAATATCCGCCTTCGATGGGCTGAGCCGGCAGACGGTCATCACCCTGAACGCCATCTATATCGTAATTTTTTACGCATTCTTCCACAATACTGATGATAAATTCTTGAACTTCAGGGTGATAGGGGTTCATCCACTCGAAGCCGTTTTTTTTCAGAAGGCGACCCTGATTGTCTCTGGCTGCCCATTCCGGCTTGATTTTGAGAATATGACCGCCCTCTTTTTGATAGGAGCATGAAAAACCATACTCGAACCATGGGATGACTAAAATATCTCTGGCGTGGGCTTCTTCAATGAGAACTTTCAGCGGGTCTCGACCCTTCAGCCTAGGATCAATGGCATAGCCAAAAGTCTTTTCCATCACTTTACTGGGAAAGAGGGTTTGGGCATCATTCCAGACCACCGGAAAGATAACATTAAAGTTATGCTCATCGAGAAATTGAACCGCTTCCCGAATGGCTTCGTCACTGAACAATACATCACTGTCCACATTGGTGAGCCAGACACCCCGCAGCGGCACAGAATCTGTTAAGATACTTTTTGCAGCAGTCTTAGAACACCCGATGAACAAACTAAAGCAGATAAAAAGAACGAACATTGGTTTCATTTGTTTTCTCCCTACGATTTATTGTGCCAAAAATGTATAAACAATTGTTTGCAACTTATCGCAGATGAGGCGATGACCTAAATCTGTGGGGTGGACGGAGTCGGCGCTCCATTTGCGAAAATTGCTTTCTGTTTGCGCAATTTCTGTAAAGATTTGATGCAGATCGAGAAGCCGAGAATTGCTTTCGGCTGCCAGAGTGCGCACCGCTTCAGCAAAACTGGCAACGGTCTGATAAATCGGCAGCGATTGATCATTGTGACAGTAAAATGGTGTAATCAATATGCTTTCCAGAGCCGAATCTGCCTGGGTTTTTTGCAGAAGCGATAAGTATATATCTCGAAAGCGATCTAGGTTCTGATCTAGCGAATTTAGCTCTTCCAAAGCATAATGTGCATCATTAACACCAATATATACAATAAGATAATCCGGTTTATAGCTTAGGACATCCCTTTCCCAGCGATGATTTAGTCCGCGAATTGTGTTGCCACAGATTCCCTGATTAAAGCAACTAAAATCATTATCAGGAAAACGAGCTTGCAGCCACCGGAAGAAAAGATTTACATAACCCTTTCCCCATGGTAAAATGCCATCGGTGCGTCCTGCATCTGTGATACTGTCGCCGATGATTATCCATTTTTTCTTTAGAGGCATGCTTGTCTCAAGATGTTTCCATTTCAAGATAAGTTTAGCACCAAATATTTTTTATACAAGGGAAAAAATTTCAAAAAAAATAAATAAAAATATTGAAATGATAGGTATTTCTTTGTAAAATAGTTTGTGAGTTAGCTGAACTAACAAGAAGCAGGAATAAGAAATTGAAGACTAAGTTAACAAAATGGATTATGGCAATGGCAGCAGCCAGCCTGCTGATGGGGCAAACGGGAAAAATCAGTGGTCGCGTGACCGATGCTGCTTCTGGAGATGCCCTAATTGGAGTGAATGTGCTTGTTCAAAATTCGGTGCTGGGGGCAGCCACCGACGCAAATGGCGAGTATGTCATTTTAAATGTGCCGCCTGGCGCCCATTCGTTGTTCTTTTCTTATATTGGTTATGGTCGGGTGCTGATTCAGGATATTGAAGTGAAGATGGAGCGAACCGTCCGGGTTGATGCTCAGATGGCAGTGGAGGCTTATCAGGGTGAGACGGTTGTGGTGACGGCGGAGCGACCTATCGTAGAGGCAGATAAGACCCATTCCAGCATCCATATCGAGGCAGATGAGATTGCCAATATGCCGGTGGAAGGGCTGCGAAATGTACTGGAGCTGAATCCCAGTATCAATCGCAATGCTGACGGCACCCTGAGCATTCGCGGCGGCGGCAGCTATGAGATTAACTATTCGGTGAATGGCATCAAGTCAATGAACACCAATACTTCGGCAACGGCTTTTGGCGGCAGCGGAATGGAGAAGGCCGACAATAGCTGGAAATATGATGTAAATCCTCTGGCAGTGGCTCAGATGGAGGTGATTTCCGGTGGATTCAATGCCGAATACGGCAATGCTCAGTCTGGCGTCGTGAAAGTGGTCACTCGTGAAGGGGGTGAAAAATTTAGTGGCGGCTTTCGTATGGAATATCGTCCGCCGGGACAATATCACTGGGGCGATTATCTTTATTCTAAAAATCAATTTGAATGGCAAGCCTGGGGCGATACCAGCGCCTGGCTTAATAGCCCGCAGTTTATCGCGCCCGATGGGACAGTAAATGACAGCGCCGCAATCAACAACTATAATCTGTGGATTCAAAATCATACACCGGAAGGTGAGAAGATTACCTTATATCAATATGATGAAGCCAGTGGCCGCTATATAGGGCGGCAGGTGGAAAATGGTGAAAATATTATGGGCGTTTATGATTATCGACAGCATGCATACCAACGATATCTTTTCAGCTTTGGGGGGCCCCTGGGGAAAGATTCCAAAAAGATGAATTTCTTTCTCAGCGGCGAATACAAAGAGAAACCCAACCGCGTGCCGACGGTGGAGCAGGTGCAGCGGATGAATAACTATTCACTGGTGATAGCTTGGCATCCTTCACCAAAACATACCATAAAGATTACCAATATGTATCAATATCTGAATTCCGGAATGGGGTCCGGCTCAGATGATATCCGGTGGGCCGGTCTCGGGGGCTGGACCGGCTCACGCAAAAAATACACTTTAATATATGATGCGCTGCGAGAAGAGACGGTAGTTGCCAATAATATCAACTACAAATTTCTTTTCTCACCGGAAGCCTACTGGGAGCTCTCTCTCACGCATCAGTTTGAAGAGCTTTTTTCATTGCAGCGACCTGTTCCGGGCATTGACAAAGATGCGCAATTGGTGAGTCAGGGCCGGCAGGAGACCCGTTACCTGGAAGACCGTGGCCCATGGTTTATGAACTATCGTGATTATTACACTTGGAGCAGTCTGTACAATCAGGCTTCTCTGACCCACTATTATGAGCTTCGCACCAGCTACAGCAATCAGCTTACCCGCACCAATCTGCTGAAAATTGGTGGAGAAATCTGGCTTATGGACCAGAATTACAATGCCAGCTCTTCACTGACGGTTTCCAGCTTTATCTGGCGGACGGGATTCAGCACCAATTACCAGGCAAAAACCAAATATGCCGCCGCCTATATTCAGGATAAGTTGGAATTTGCTGGAATGGTGGCTAATCTGGGCCTCCGTCTCGATGCCTACAATTTTGGCAGCGATGAAGTGCCGGTAGATGAAAACCAGGTTTTTTATCCTGCGGGAAATGAGAATTTTCCCGGTGGCATTGGTATTCCTGCCTGGGAAAAGTCCAAGACCTTCGTAACCCTTTCACCTCGTATTGGCATCAGTTTCCCCGTGGCAGAAAAGACAGCTTTTCGTGTGCAATATGGCCATTTTCGCTCTATGCCCGGCATCAATCAAGCGCTGGATAATCAGACAAATCATGGCTGGGGAATTTTAGGAAATCCCAACTTGGAGCCCAAGCTCAGCGTCAATTATGAAATCGGTTTGCAGCAAAATCTTTGGGACAGCCATCAGTTGGATATTGTCACCTATTACAATGACCTAAAAAAACAGGTGCACACAGTTTACAAAGAAAGCAGCGCCGGCAGCATCAAATACACCGGCGATTATTATGGCACCTATCGCACCTACAGCAATAATTCCCACGGCAGCAGTCAAGGTTTGGAGCTGAATTTCTCAAATCGCACCGTATCCGCCTGGCGCTACCGCCTGGGATATGCGCTGAGCCAGACAAAGATTGGCTACAGCGGAAATTATATCATTCTCGAAGAAATGACGCCGGAACTTGAGCAAAAATATACCTATTCAGCCTCGGAATTTACCAGCGGCGAAAACCGCACCCATCGCTTCAATGGCTCGTTGACTTATGTTTTAAATGAAGGCCAAGGTCCTGTCATCGCCGGTCTGGCGCTTTTGGAAAACAGCTCCTTTGGTCTGATTTATCGGGTCAGCAGCGGCACTGCTTATTACTGGGCGCCGGACTATGTCACCGATGCCCAAATCGAAAACAACCGTCGCTATCCTTTAGAATCATCAACTGATATGCAGATGGAAAAGCGCCTCAATGTCAGCAATATCCAGTTTACGATTCAGGTGAAAATTCGCAATCTCTATGACAATAAACAGCTTACACCTATTGCAGACGCTTATGAGCGGGACCGCTGGGTTAAAAGATCCGCAACATTTATGGACCCGGATATCGCGCCAAATCGTGATTATCATCTCTTTAACTACTTTCAGGCGTATAAAAATATTCCCCGAGAAATGTATTTTACCATAGGAATTGATTTCTGATGATGAAAAAAAGTCTAATATTTGTATCGCTACTTTTGATTTTTGGAATGATGGCGCCGCTGCTGAGTCAGAGCCGTGTGGTGCATCTGAACCGCGGCCGGCTCTGGCACAGCTTTCACTATGCACAGGAATGTGAGCCGCTGGCCGACTGGCGCACGATGAGTTATGGTCTCGATTCTCCCGGATATAATATCACCGAAATGAGCAGCAATATCGGCGGAACCTATTCTCATATGATTGCCGGCGGCTTTTTTCTTAGCGCTCTGAGGACTATTGATCCTGATACAGTGCAGGGCTGGATGGATTTTGCCCTCAATGGCGACCGCAATACATCCTGGGACAGCGGTATGCAGCCCTTCATCGCCAAAAAACACGAGAAAGTATGGAAAAATGGTGAAAACTATTATCTGGCTGTGGATCCTGATGAGGCGGAAGAAATCATCGTCTCTGTCTGGGAAAAAGACCCCCAGTACTCTGATTATAGCACCAGCAATAAAAAATTTAATGTTCAAGTGACCCGGACAGTGCGGCAGTGGAGCGGCTCTCAGGCTGATGAAGATTATGTAATTGTGGACTACAGCATCAAATCGCTGCGGACGGAGCTATTTGGGCTTGACAGCGCCGTGCTGCTTTTTACCTATGGAATGGGTCCGACACCCCGCGCCTGGAATTATACTAATCCCAATTATCTCAGCGGCGCAAGGAATACTCAAAGCCGCCATTTTCCCGATAAAAAGCTGGTGACTTTCTGGGCCGGCGATTACCGTAATACCATTGAAGATGAAAGTTTTGGCTATTATGAATATTACAGCTACAACCCGATGTCCGGTGAAAATGAGCTGCGTCAGGAATATATGGCGCCCAGAAAGGCAGCGCTGAAAATTCTCGATATCAAGCTGAATAATAAGCCGCTGGACTATCAATTTGTCTGGTGTGCAGGGCAAGAGAGCCAGGACTATGAAGGCCCTTTTAGCGGTGTGGCCGGATTTGAAAATAAGTATGAAGCAATGAAAAATCCTATGCTGCTTTATCGCGCTTTTGCCGATACCAACAGCGCTTTTATGGGCGACAGCCGCCTCTATGCCGTCTTTGCCATCGGCCCTTTTAATCTCAGGGGAATGGGACGCGGTGAGCTGAAAGTGACCATTGCCGAGATGGTTGGCGGAATTGACTATGCCAAAGCCAGAAGCTATACATTGGCCGACAAAGCGAAAGTTGCCGCCGCTGCAGACAGTGCCATTGCTTATCTTAATGAAAGAGTTGAATTTAATTACCAAAATCAATATCGGGTGCCCATGCCGCCGCCGGGGCCGGTTTTCCACGTATCAGCCCTCGACAGCAGCGGCATCGTGGCGAATCTGATTAGCTTTAATGATTCGGCAGAATATATAGCGGATCCGCACCAGGGGAGTCCCGATCTGGCCGGATACCGGATTTATCGTTCGGCTCAATATCCCTTTGGTCCTTGGGAGAAAATTGCGGATATTCCCAAAAAAGATCCCCGCTTTTGGAACGCAGGCAATCAGCGCTATGAATATAAAGATCTGCGGGTGGCATTAGGCTATGGATACTACTATTCTGTCACCAGCTACGATAGCGGGCACGATGCCTGGGCAGTGAATCCCGCTGTTTCGGTGCCATCTCTGGAATCCAGCATCTACGCCAATCGATCCAAGACCCGTTTTTACACCACTCTAAAACCGATGGATGCTGACTATGACCTTTCTAAAATCGCCGTCGTGCCCAATCCTTTCTATGTTTCATCAGGGTTGGATAATGTGGGCGACCGCAAGATGATACAGTTTGTCAACCTGCCGGCAGAATGTACGATTCGGATTTTTACACTGCGAGGCGATTTAGTGAAAACTATTCACCATGATAGTCCCCTCTCCGGCGTAGCCAAGTGGAATCAGATCAGCGAATATGGGCAGTATGTGAAAAGCGGAATGTATTTCTACAAAGTGGAAAGTAAAAATTATGAGCACACCGGCAAATTTGCCATTATCAATTAGAGCAGCCAATGTATAAACACATCAAAATATTTATGATAGCGGTTCTGGGTTTTGTTGTCTTATATGGCGCAGAGTATCAGACTACAGGGACGACGGGTTTTGTTTTTCTCAATTTGCCGGTATCGGCGCGAAGCATTGCTCTGGGTCAGACAGGCATCACGCTGCAGAATAGCGGCGGAGCAGAGGCCATTTTCATCAATCCGGCGCTAATGGCTGAGCCGCTGAATGACAACGCGCTGATGCTTTCCTATGGCGAATGGTATGCTGAAACCAATCATCAGGCGCTGGCCTTTGTTCATCACAACCGCTTTATTGGCAGTTTTGGTATTTCATTGAATTACTTTGACTTTGGCTCGATGGAAAAGACCCGAAATTTTCTTCCTGAGGAGGTTTTGCTTCTCCAGGATGGCGATAACAATGTCTATATCAGCGAAGGGAATTACAGCGCCGCGGCAATGGCTGTGGGGCTCAGCTATGGAAGGCAGATGACACAGGCTTTTAAATTTGGGCTCACGGCTAAATATATCCGCGAAAGCATTGATAAATACTATGCGGAGAATCTGGCGCTTGATTTGGGATTTATGTATGAAACGGGGTTTAAATCGCTGCGAGTCGGCACTTTTCTCAAGAATTTTGGTCTGGAAAGCGAATATGTCAGCGAGCGTTTCAAAATGCCGCAGGTGTTGACACTGGGCCTTTCAGCAGAAGTCTATGGCGCGTTAGATAAGCCAAATTATGTGACGCTGCTGGCGGAAGCAGTGCATCCCAATGACTCGCCGGAACATATCCATTTGGGCCTGGAAAGCAAAATTGCTGGGCTGCTCATGCTGCGGGGCGGCTATAAGCTGGGCTACGAAACCGAGGCGCTTACCGGCGGTCTGGGCATTGATTTTGATTTTAAGGCACAGCGATACCGGCTGGATGTCAGCTATATGAATCACGATTACCTAGGGCATACTATGCGCTACACACTGACGGCGGGGTTCTGAGATGAAATATTCCAAAATCATTTTTCTAAGCATTGTTT
>DSDE01000077.1 GCA_011049095.1 Fidelibacterota bacterium | reverse complement strand
TATCAAAGGCTTGGTCATCAGTTTTAATTATAACTCTCTCTTCGGCCTTTATGGAAATTTTGATTACACTTTTCAGGTGGCCAAGGGCAGCGCCTCAGATCCGGAAGAGGCAAGAAACGCTGCAAATGCCGGCATCTTGCCGGAGATTTACCTGACTCCATTAAACTGGGATCAGACCCATACTATGAATCTCAATATGGGTTATGACCGTGGCTTCTGGGGAGCCAATGTGATTGGCTCTTTTGGCAGTGGTATGCCCTATACACCGCGCTTTACCACCAGCAGCGGAACTACAGACATCAGTTCAATCCTTACTAATAGCCAAATTAAACCTTATCAAATCAATTTTGATTTGAATGCATATTATAATACGAAGTTCCTGGGGCTCAATCAGCGCTGGTTTTTGCGAATCAATAATATTTTTGATCGCCTGAATCACAATGATGTCTATGCCGAATCTGGCAGAGCTGATTTTTCACCAGAATATGCTCGTTTATCAGGAACTCTATTCAGAAGAGATTTTGTCAATTCTTTAGAATCCTGGTTTAATGATGAAACAAAATACAGCGCCCCTCGCCGTGTGGAGATGGGCGTGACCCTTAATTTCTAAAAGAGATAGGTATGACAATGAAATATAAAGCAGATCGAAAAGAAAGATTCAGAAGCCCTTTCATTCTTGTCACGCTCCTGGTCGGCCTGATCTTTTTCTCAGCCCTTTACGCTGATAGCGGCCGTATTTACCGCCGCGATAATGTCCATCGTGGAAATCAGGTGAAGACGGTGTTTGGAAACTGGGGTGTCGTTGGCCAGCCTGCTAATAAAGGTCCCCGCGGCGCCTGGATTTATGATAATAACGGCTATGTCGGCGATGTGAGTCCGATGATTGGCGTAAAAGTGAATACAACAAAACCCAATGGTGATCCGATTACTTTTCATTCTGTGATTGTGTCTCCTGTTGATCGCCCTAATTTGGGAGGTCCTGAAGCAGACCCCATAACGGGCAAGCTATGGGGTTTTGAGCCTGTGGCCGGTTATTTTAATACGGCTATTCCTGAGGGTCAGCAGAAAATCGCCATCAGCAGCAACCAAAAAACCTGGCCTCAGAGCTGGCCTGATAAAGACGCTAGCTGGGACGGCGCCTGGAATGGCTACTTTGGCAAGGAGCCCAATGCCGATGAAGAGAGCTACTACGTGATGGATGATAATAACGACGAAGAATTTAATTTTGCCAATAATAATGCCTGGGGTGTAGAATTTAAACCGGATGCCAATAATGAACTTCGAAATGGTCTCGGCCTGGAAGTAAAAGTCCGCGGTATGCAGTGGGCGCAGTTTCTGGCGCAGGATGTTATCTTTTGGCTTTATGAAGTGACCAATCACAGTACCACAGATTATGACCAGGTGACATTTGGCAGCCTGGTGGGCACTTATGTTGGTGTGACCTCCACGGAAGATTTTAGTGAATATGATGACGACTGGTCCTTTTTTGATGTTGAAAACGATTTAACCTACACCGGAGATTTTGACAATAATGTCCGCCGAAACCCCACCTGGGTCGGCAGCTCTGTGGGAATGGTTGGCTATGCCTTTCTGGAAAGCCCCGGCAACCCATATGATGGCATTGACAACGATCGTGATGCTGCAGAATATGGCAGCGGTGATTATTTTACAGAAAATGATTTTAAAATGCGCATCCTTCAAAATGGCTCAAAAATTGTGCTGATTGATGATAACTATGAAAGAAGCGTGGCCACAGTGACTAGCACAGCACAGACATTTACAACTCGTGGTGGCTGGTCAATGACTTTAGCAGCCGGTGATACACTAATGCCGGAAGGAAATGAAATTCTGAGGCCAGGTGCCACAAGCCAGACCGATATGATCGTCAATCCCAACGCATTTGATGGTGTTGACAATGACTTTGACGGCCTCATTGATGAAAACTATTACCTGCATTACCGGCAGGTCAGAAAAGACCAGGAGGGCAATATTCTCTTTGATATTGTCAATCCTACGATGTATGTCAACTATATAAGTGGAAACGGGCTCCTTAATCCAATGATAGATGAGCGACGTGATGACGGTATTGACAATGATGGAGACTGGGACCCTATGTATGATGACGTGGGCAGCGATGGCATTCCCAATACCAATGATCCTGACGGTACCGAAGGCAATGGCATTCCTGATCCAGGTGAGCCAAATTTTGATGCCACTGACCCTGACGAAAGCGATCAGATCGGTCTTTCTGCCTTCAATTATTTTGTGCCGGCAGGCGATTTCCCGATGAAAAATGACGAAGCCCTCTGGGAAATGATGGCGCCGGGTTATTTTGATGTGCCTTCTTCCATCCAGGATGGACGCCCCGTCGGCGGTGAAGATGGTGACTTTGTGTTTAGCTCCGGGTATTTTCCCCTGCGAGCCGGGCAAACCGAGCGTTTTTCCATCGCGCTGCTCTATGGACACGATCTGCCCCATATGTATCGCAACCTTAAAACAGTGAAAGATATATACGACAGCGACTACCGATTCCCCACACCGCCGCTGAAACCCAATGTCTGGGCAGTTGCCGGTGATGGCTATGTCAGACTCTATTGGGACCGTAGGGCAGAAGCTTCCATTGATCCCGTTCTCAAAGAAAAAGATTTTGAAGGCTATAAGATATATCGCTCCACTGATCCTAACTTTAATGATGTCTATACGGTTACTAATTCTCTGGGAACGGTGGTTGCTCATAAACCCATTGTTCAGTTTGATTTGAAGAATGGTATCACCGGCCCCTTTTATGCATCTCAAGAGCTGCTTGAGCAGACAGATGGCTATGTGCCCTACCTTGGAGATGATACCGGTCTGCAGCATAGCTGGGTAGATAGCAGCGTGAGCAATGGACGGACTTATTACTATGCTGTTGTGGCTTATGACCGGGGTGATTCAGAGAGAAATATTCTCCCTTCTGAAAATACAAAACGTATCAGCATTGATGAAGTGACTTATGAGGTCATCACAGATGTGAATACAGTTGTCGTTGTCCCCGGACCGACAGCTCCGGGCTATACTTCTTCTGAAGGGCTGGAAGAGCTGGAAGAGATTCGCCGCGTAAGCTCCGGCTCCATCAAGGCAAGAATCGTTGATCCCACTGCCCTGAAAGACCATAGCTACATCGTCAGCTTCAAAGATGAGGCCACCGATGGGGTTGACAATGACGGTGACTGGACGCTGGCCAACGACCTAAACGGAAATGGCGTGCCTGATCCGGGTGAGGCGAATTTTGAATACAAAGACCCGCAAGAGCTGCGCCGCCTTACCACATCCTATTCAGTTCTCGATTCCAATTTCTACACGATTACCATAAAACACAACGATACGATTCCCACGCCTATAGGCTTTGTAAACCTGCGTCCTGAGAGTTTTGAACTCAAATCACTCACCGGTGCTCTAATCAATCCGGCAAACTATACCCTGATGCCAGTTAGTGGTTTTCTAAAAGCAAATATCAGCGGAGTTTTTCCCACCGATTCTCTCATCTGTCGCTTCCAGTATTATCCGGTCTTTGAAAGTCCTAATATCGCCGGCTCAAACTTTGCGCCGGAAACGAAAGACTCTGATATTTTTGATGGCATCCAACTTGTCTTCAACAATCAATGGAAAGTAGAGCTGGTGGACAGTCTCACTGGCTGGAATTTTGAAGGTGGCTACACGGTCAGTTTTGGCACGACAGCCATCAATGTGGGTGGCGGAAGAGTGCTCACACCGGTGCTTTATCCCAGTGATTATGCCCTGGTATTTGATGATAATGACCAATTTTCCGTAAACAACAGTGATTTTCTCCAGGCTACGGCGCTGAATAATATGGGATTGCCAGAAAATGTGGCCACCAATTTCAAAATGACAAACATGAGTGAGGGCTACGATAATGAGCTTATATGGTCGGATAATAACGGAAATAACGTTTTAGACCCGGCTGACAATCTCTTCGTTTTTGATAAGATTCAGCTTGAAGATGGAAGCGATGAAGTTGAATATTTCTTCACCTGGATGCTAATCTTTAAAAAATCAAATCTTTATCCCGACAGCACCTTTGCTCTGGGGGTGGGTGACAGTCTGATTATCAAGACAACGAAACCTTTCCGGCAGGGTGATATTTTCCGTTATCGTCCTGTTGTTCCATCAATTGATGAAACGAAAATTGAAGATTTGCTCAGCGAAATCAGAGTCTTTCCCAATCCGTATGTGGCAGCACACAGCTTCGAGCCGCCATTGCCGCCGGGTGTTACCAGCGGGCGAGGAGAGCGCAGAGTCTATTTCTCAAATCTGCCCTACGATTCCCAAGTGATGCTTTTTACCACCCGCGGCGAACATGTGCGCACCATCGAGAATAAAAGCACACTCCACAACAGCACAGTCACCTGGGATTTAAAGACTAAGGAGAATCTGGATATTGCTTACGGCGTCTATTTCTATGTAATAGAGACGCCTAAAGGTACCAAACGCGGCAAATTGGCAGTTATAAAATAAACGGGGTGAAGAAACGATGAAGATAAAACATATTAGCAACGGAATTCAAAAAGCGGTTCTTTTGACAATGATGCTTTCAGTCTCTCTCTTTGCCCAAAAGAAGATTGCCGGAAGCGCAGCCAATTTTTTAGGAATTGGTGTTGGTGCGAAGGGGCTTTCCCAGGGCAGCAGCATGGTAGCACGGGCAAGCGATGCGGCAGCCATATACTGGAATCCGGGCGCCATCGCTCAATTGGATAAAAATACCGTGACCTTCTCAGCGACAAAATGGCTGGTGGATACTGAAATAAACTATGGCGCTTTGGTGTTTAAGCCCACGCGTCAGGATGCCATTGGAGTCAGCTTTTTCAACCTAAACTATGGTGAAGAAGAGGTAACAACGGAATACCTGCAGGAAGGCGCTGGTGAATACTGGGACGCCAATGATTTCAATCTGACGCTCAATTATGCCAGAATGCTTACCGACCGCTTCTCAATCGGCGGCGCAGTGAAATTTCTCCAGCAAAATATTTGGCATGAGAAAGCATCCACTGTGGCGGTGGATGTGGGTATTCTTTTTAAAACACAGCTCAACGGGCTGAATATTGGTATGAGTATCGCCAATTATGGCTCTGATATGGAAATGAATGGGCCTGATCTTTATAGGAGAATTGATATTGATCCTGATAATCTTGGCCATAATGAAACCCTTGTGGCCCGGATGAAAACCGAAGCTTATCCGCTGCCACTCCTCTTTAGAATCGGTCTGGCTTATGAAAAATCTATGGGTGCGCTGGGAACCATTGCTCTCAGTACTGATGCCGTCGTTCCATCTGATAATATGGAATCGATTAATGTGGGCGCAGAATGGCGTGTGATGAATGTTCTGGCGCTCCGTGCCGGATACAAAGCTCTGGGTGATGATGATACCATCGAAGGTCTGACCCTTGGTGGCGGTCTGATTCTGCAGAGAGGGATCAACGGAATCTCCTTAGATTATAGTTTCCAGGAATTTAAACATTTTGAAAATGTGCAGACTTTTGGTGTAAGTCTGACTTTCTAAAACAAACCTTAAACAAATGGAGGAAGAACGATGAAGAAAATGCTTGCCACAGTTTTAAGTGTACTGCTGGTAGCGACCATGGCTTTTGGCGCGGTCAATGTGACGTTTCGCGCGAATACGTCGATGGTTCAAGGTATCACAGATACCACCGGATATGTGGATATCCGCGGAAATCTGCAGGTTGGAGACCCTGGTTCTTACCAGGATGGCGACTGGACCGGTGATGTTGATTTACTTACTAACGTTGGTGGTGACTACTGGGAAAAAGTCTGGTCCTTTGATAACACATATATCGGTACCAATGTCGAATTTAAATTTGGCGGCGCGATTGCTGATCCCATCACTGGTGACCTGACTTCTTACTGGGAAAATGATCTGCCGGGCGGACAATACCTTGATAACCGCTCTTTTGTCATTCCCGCACAGGATACCGTTCTGGATATGGCCTATGTCGGTCATCCATGGGGAGTTGTTCCCTTTGAAGATGATCCCGATTCACTTGACGTATATTTCCGCGTCAACATGAGCAATGATATCGAATTTGATCCCGCCAAAATTCTCAGCTGGGTTGGCGGTGGCAATAATGCCAACGGGGAGTATGTCGGCTTTTGGAATCCCGGTATGTATGCCCTGACCCAAGAAGGTGAAAGCGGATACTGGAATATCCATATGCGCTTACCGCTGGATGGCGCACCATATATCGGTTTTATGTACCGTTTCCACAATAATGGAACTGATTGGGATGGTCACTCTGAAAACGTAGCTGATGCCTATTATCCTGATAATGAAAACCGCGGAATTGACCTCCGTGCTGATACTACTGTACAGTGGGTATGGTGGAACAATGAAGCCCCCAGCCTGGTGGAAGGTGACACAATTTCCATTACTTTCCGCGCTGACCTCACCAATGCCATTGTCGAAAATGGTTTTGATGTTGATGACAGCCTCTGTGTCCGTTTTGGATACTTCAATACCGCCGTCTATGCCGAAGCCGGAATGACACGCGTCGGATTTGCCGGCAATACCTACGAAGTCACAGTAGAAGAGCTGGTTATGCCCGTTGGGGGAAATCTTTTCTATCAGTATTACAAGATTCCTGCCGGCGGTGCAGAATCCCGCGAAGTCTATTTTAACTTTGACTATACCGGCAGCAATAATTCAGAAGCCGAGCGCCGCGAAGTCGTTGTTGGTGCAGATGGATTTGAAGTCGTGGATATGGAAAATTCCAACGTGGATGCCCGTCGTATGCCCCGCTTCCGCAATACCAATGTCCTGAGCCAGGATGTAACCGTTACTTTCGAACTGGATCTGCGTCCCGCCTATCGTCACGTTGCCAATGGCATCGTACTCAATGATATCCAGGGCAATTTTACCGTCAATTCCGTCGATCAGATTGATGAATGGGGCGTCTTCATGAATGGCCCTGCTTCTGGTGGCTGGACTCAGTGGGGAAGCACCCTGCAGGGTACCGAAGAAAAAAAGATGTGGGATGATGGTACCCATGGCGATGCAGTTGCCGGTGACTCTGTCTATACCGTTATTTTCACCTATGGACCCGACAGCTCCAACAACCTTATTGGTCAGGAATTTAAGTTCGGTATCGGTGGTGGTGACAATGAATCCGGTTACGGTCTGAACCATATCGAGAATATCAATGATTCTGATCCTACTTTCACTCTTTTCAGCGCTTGGGGAAGCATCAATCCAAATTTCTACTATCTCTGGGATTTCGACAACAATGTACCGACTTCAGTCGAACCTATTAGCAATGTTCCCGCTGCGTTTGCTCTGAATCAGAACTATCCCAACCCCTTCAACCCCACAACCACTATTGAGTTCAGCATTCCTGAAATGAGCAATGTCTCCCTGGTGGTCTATAATGCCCTCGGTCAGGTTGTGCGCACCTTTGATGTCGGCCTGCAAAATGCCGGTTCTTATCGTATCAACTGGGATGGCACCAATGATTTTGGCGCACCTGTTTCAACAGGTCTCTATTTCTACAATCTGAAAGCTGGAAACCACTCAGCCACAATGAAAATGATTTATATAAAATAATCTTTTCAGAACATTTCGTTTGAGAAAAGCCCTCAGTGATGGGGGCTTTTTCTTTTAGAACAGAACAAAAAATCTTCTATAAGATACTTTTATTTTTAATTTGAATTCTCTATTTTGGCAGATGAAAAAAATAGACAACAATTATAAGCGCTGACTGTCTAAATGCAATGGAGGTAATTATGAATAAAATCAAAGTTTCCTTGGCAATGGTTCTCATTGGAACGATGCTCCAGGGCATGGAATTTAAAGCTGCAGATAAAATCAATCTGGATGGTGTTTTTACCGATGATTTAGCAGCTCTGGGCGGAGAAATAAGCGTTAAAGGCGAAATTGGCGGCAATCTTTTTCTCATGGGCGGAGAAATTGATTTCCAGGGTGAAGCCAGGAACTCTGTCTATCTCTTTGGCGGTGAACTGGTTTTGGGCGGCCTCTCCTGGAAAAATACTTATCTCTTCGGTGGAGATGTGGTGGTAATCGGGAAAGTTCACGGTGATTTGAATATTTTTGCTGGAAGCATCACGGTGGATAAGGATGCGGAAATATACGGAATGGTACGGATTCGCGCTGGTGATGTCATTTTAGATGGACAAATTGAAGGGCCTGTCAATGTAAAGGCTGGAAATGTGATTTTAAGAGGCGTGATTAACAATGATGTATCCATTGATGGGAAAAATATTATCCGCGAGTCAGGCTCCCTCATCACCGGAAAATATACCGCAGATGAATTGGATGATGACCGGACTTTCAGGGATATGAATCGGCATCATCGACGTGGCTTCTCCCTTGCATTTTTTATCAGCTCGCTGCTCATTGGTTTGCTTTGGCATCGACTCTTCCCAGAAACTTTGGCTCGCTCCGGCGTATTGATCCAGGCTAAAACTGTTTCTATGACACTGTGGGGTATGCTCTATGTGATTGCTATACCAATTGTGGCGGTTATTCTTATGGTTGGGCTTGTCACCATCCCCGTTTCTGTGCTTTTGCTCGCCATCTATGCATTTAGTATCTTCTTGGGACAGTTTCCGCTAGCCCTTTTAATAGGAAATCTCATCGGTCGCAACAGTGAAGCATTCAGTAAAAATTATTTGCCTCTTGTCACTGGTATGATTATTCTCTATATCGCTCTTAAAATCCCGGTTTTGAATGCTTTCATTATCGGATTTTGGATCATTAGCGGTTTTGGTTCCGTTTGCTTTGCAATTGTGAATGAACGGAAGCAGCGACGCTCCCATACACCTGGAATCTCTGCAAATTCAGAAAAAACTGAGCAAAATAAAGGCTGATTCACGCGAAAAAGAACTTTCTGCATATAACTCAATTTGACTTTCACGTCAATTTCCATTAGCTTTGTAAGCTATGAACCGGCAAAGCAAAGAAAATATTTTTAGCGCTGATTTTAGGATAAATCGAAATATTCAGCACAATTATGGCAGCGCCGGCATCAGATTGATAAAAGACACACTCTTTTTTGGAATTACTATCGGAGGATTAAATGAAGGAACTGCCTAAGATTTACGAGCCAAAGCTTTGTGAAGAAAAATGGTATCAGCATTGGATTGAGAAGAATTACTTTCACTCTGAGCCTAATTCTGAAAAAAAACC
>DSDE01000018.1 GCA_011049095.1 Fidelibacterota bacterium | reverse complement strand
GATGAATGATGAATGATGAATGATAAATGATGAATGATGAATGATAAATGATGAATGATGAATGATGAATGATGAATGATGAATGATGAATGATGAATGATGAATGATGAATGATGAATGATGAATGATGAATGATGAATGAACAGCCGGTGACAAATGACGAGTTTCCGGACACTGAGCGGATTTTTATTGGTCGCTGAGCGGAGTCGAAGCATCCGTTCTTTGTTCTCCATTCTCCGTTTTCCTGCATCCTGCTTCCTGTCTTTTGCGGCCTATTCCTCGATTTCCAGCTTCAGGGTAACGATTTCTCTGGATTTGATGCTGAGGGTAAAGCTGTGGGGCGAATCGAGGGTCAGCTTTTCCAAAGGAATCTCTTCGAGCGTGAGTTTAGCAGCGCTTTGGATGCTTTTTACAAAATGAATTGCTGTGTGCTGCCTGGTTTCGCTGGGATTGTGCAGACGCAGGATAAGCCCTTCTCCATCTTCGGCTGCTTTCAGGGCGTCGAGCATGATTAGAGGATTTTCGATACTGACAAAGCTCCAGGGCTCTTGCTCGCTGCCATGGGTTGCCCCGCTCTGAGCTGCCCTGATTTCGTAATTGAAGCGCTGCGCCATTGATAGAATGCCGCCCTTTTCCCAATCGCCGGTGTGAGGCGCCAAAGCCAGATGGAAGCGCTGTTTGCCAGGCGCTTGACTGCCCTTCATAAAGTGATAATCCTGTTTGGAAGCCGGCTGAATGACATAGCGAAAAGCGCGAATCAGGGTAACGGCCAGCGTATTTTCGTCATCGGGAAAAAATTCGTATTCTTTGAGGCCATCGCTAAGGAGGGCCAGACCATGGCTGCCACTACAGATATCCACAAAATGATAAAAGGGAAAATCATACATCGGCTGCTCCACCCAATCTTTGGTGTCGGGTCGGGCTGTGCTGCGGCATACCACGTCAAACTGCCCTTCAGCGGCTGTTTCGTGGGCAGCGATGCCGGTGGGAAAAGCCATGCGCAGGCGATGGTCTTCCGCCAGGTTGTCAAATTCCACCTGAATATCCAGCCAAGGCGTATCGGCACGCAATTCTAATATGAGCGTCAAGGGAATCGTGACCAATTCCGGTGTATCAGATTTGCGCTGCTTTAGATTTTTAGGAATGGGCCATTGATAGGCAATCTGCGCTTTTTGCATCAGGCTATTATCAGCCAGAGAGCTAATCTCCGGCTTCAGCCCCAGTGTTTTATAAATAGGTTCTACCTTCGTATTGACCCAGGCGTGTCCTGCTTCCCCTTCATCATAAAAATAGCCAAGCTGATTAAAACGAGCGCCGCTTTTTTTATGGAGAATGGCGAAGGTGCCATCAGGCGAAACATTCACCCGCAACAAGTCATTTTCCAAAAGGAGCTCATCAGCAGGGTCAGGAGGGAGCTGAAAATCTGCCAGGGTTGGAACGATCTCACAGGAACTGAGTCCCAGCGGCGGAAGCTCAAGTTTGGCCGCGCAATGATAGCGCTGCATCTTGAAAAACATAGGCCGGTCCGAAAGCTGCTCCAAAACCGGTTCGCTAGGTTGGCTGCCAAGAATCTCCAGGGGAATGAGGGAGCCATCATCGCGGCGAAGCTTCAGGCTGCCTTCATCCATCATTTGGGGAATGTCCACATAGAGCTCAGCCACTTCAGTGCGGGCAAAAGGGAGCGGATTGATAAAATGGAGATGCAAACTCTCTTTTGCAAAACGGCTGCGGTCAGTCTGTTTCACCAGATGCTGAATGGCCTTCTGAAAAATCCCTTCGCAGATTTGGCGGGCATGGCGATAACGGTTCATCATATCATCGTGAATGCTGTCGAGACTGCAGCCGCCAATACTATCGTGGGCCGTATTTTCCAGCAGCAGGCGCCAAGCCTCGGCGAGATATTGATCATTGATATCCAGTCCAAATAGTCCAGCCAGTGTGTAGAATGGTTCGGCATATTTTTCCAGCCAGCGCTCCACGTCAAATTGTTCCTCTTTGAGGTAGGTTCGCGCCGATGTAATGTAGCCATAAAGATTGCCACTGCGATTGTCATACTGGGCGCTGCGTCTTTCGCCATAGACTTTGGGAAGGGATTCCCAATCGACATCGGCTTTGAGACATTTTACATAATCTTCCAGAGTGCTGTGACGCAGGTCTATTTCGGGAAAGACTTTCCTAATATCCCTCACGATACGGGCTGTGACAGGATGGGGTCCGCTGCTGTCATGACCTTCCATCCAGATGACGTGCGGCGTGGTAAAATCACCGGCCTGCTTGGTGACGATGGCTTCCACGGCGGATTTGAGATTTTCTTCGTAATAGCCATTTTCTGGCTCAATGATATGATAATCTTCGGTGACCATCTTTCTATCGGCAAAGTGAAAGGGGCTTTCTCCGTTGCCCCAGGGGCGCTCTATATCCCTGGCTGTTTCATTGTGCAAAAGCGGACGGTAAATGTAGAAATAGAAATTATAGCGGGGCCAGTGACTGAAACGGCTGCCCAGGGCTTTGGTGCCGTCGGGGCCTTCCCAGATAAATTCTGCATTATGGGCGTCCAGGCTATTCATTCCCCTGTAAAAAAGAATCACATCTATGCCGAAGCCGCGGTAAATCTGGGGCAACTGGGAAATTTGTCCCCACGAGAAAGGGCTGTAACCGGTCTTGCTGACGCGGCCGTATTTTTTGGCGATTTTGTGTCCCAGCAAAAGATTGCGAACAAGGGACTCACCGCTAACCAAGAATTCATCGGGCAAAATAAACCAGGGTCCGGCAAGGAGCCTGCCCTCTTCCATTAATTTTCGCAGACGCAGTTCATTATGGGGTTTAATCTGCAGATAATCAGTGAGAACCACCGCCTGGCTGTCCAGATGAAATGCGCGATAGTCGGGATTTTCTTCAAGAATTTTCATCGCCTCATCCATCATCTCCACCAGAAATTGCCGGTTGCGCTGATAGGGAAAGCGCCACTCCCGGTCCCAGTGTGTATTTGAGATGAGATGAAAGATCTTCGTATTGAGATATTCTTTAAAATTGTCAGTCATTTATGCTCCATTTTCATTGTTGATTGAAGAGCCAGGTTTTCCGGTCGCCGAGTGATTTTTCTGCGCTCCAACGATTTTTTTTTTTTCTGAGAGATGGATTGCTCAGAAAAATTGTATCGAAACGCCGGTGATTGATGAATGAACAGCCGACTCCCCCTAACCCCCTCTCAGAGAGGGAATTGCTGAAGTGAACGGCTATAGATTTGTGGTCTTTAAAGTAATTCGTCATCCTCTTCCGTTTTCCCTATTCCATTCTAAATTCTCAATTATCAATTCTTTTTGTGCCTTTGTGCGAACTCTTTTATCCCTTAAGGAAAAGTCGATGGCGGAGTATGGCTTCAGGAAGGGCGCCTTTGAGAATATGGGCTGCCGGTGAAAAGTCATGATTCGCTGTTTGGTGAAAAGGGAGCGCCACCGCACAGCCTATGCCTGCTGCGCGAATGGAAAAAATGCCGCTGGCGCTGTCTTCAAAACCAATGACCCTATCAAAGTCCGTCGGCTTGATGCCCATTTGCCGCAGGGCGATGCTGTAAAGATCGCGATGGGGTTTCAGGCGGATTTCGTGGCTGTCGGAGGCTGTGACAAAGGCATCATAAACCGCTTCATAGTGGGAAAAGCGTTCCTGCAGTTCACAAATCTGCCTTTCTCCAAGGGGCCAGGCAGCAATCTCTTCACGAATACCGACAAAAAGCTGACGCATCACGATGTCTGCTTCCCAAAAAATGGACGAGGTTACCAGCGCGATTTTCAAGGGATTTTTGCGGAAATGAGCCGACAGATAAGCCCAGTTTTCTTTTATCATGTCGGCACTTCGGCTTCGCTCAGTGTCCGTCATATCAAATTCGGTGGGCTTAAGCAGCGGCAAAAGTGATTGGGAATTTTCCGGCAGCCAGCCCTTAATCAGCGACAGAAAATGCGCCACGCCGGGCATCGGCGAAATAAAACTGGAACCGGAAGCCTCACCATCGCCAAAACCAGTGATGGGCAGACCATTGTCAATGGCATTGAGAATTTCGTGGTAACGCTGATAGTAGATATCAATTGCGGCATTCGTCTCAGAGACACCGGGCTCAATCTCCATTTTTGGCAAAAGTCTGGCTTTCCAAAAAATAAGCGACTCTACGGGAATACGGCCTTGCTCTTTCCATTGAGATATTTCCTTTGCAAGCTTATTATCTTTGTATGAAAATCCGGTGAAGCGTTTGAAATTGTCCGCCACCTCAGCAACGCGACGGGCGTCCCGTCCAAATGCAAAAAACCAAAATGCCGCGTTGAGAAAGGAGTCGCTGACGAGTTCTGGCTGAATATGTGGCCTGTACTTATTCAACAAATATTCCACGTGGCGAGTGGTGCTATTACCGATGATGTGGGGGGAATCATCGGGCGTGAGCCCTTCCCAAAGCGCCGCATCCAGGCGTCCGGTGATGCGCCGCACCATAGTTTCCAAAGAGTGAATGCAGAGCGCTTCGGTGGTGGTGGTAGTGCCGTCCATATCGCAGACGATGGCTTTCAGGTCGGGAACTGTGGCTGATTTTGGCCCCAGCGGCACAATTTCGCGCTCGGGGAAAACCCCTTGGGGATTGAGAATTTCACCCCATTCGGTCTCTTCCGGCAGATATTCCGGCTTTAGTAAAACATTAATATCAAGAGAAATACGCCCCATCTAATTTGATTCCTTATCAAAGAGTTCTTTGCCGAAATTGAGAAGTTCCTGCACCGCCTGCTCCGATTCGGCTTCGGCATAAATGCGGATAATGGGCTCAGTTTCGGAAGCCCGTAAAAGCAGCCAGGCGCTATCAAGATTCATACGGAATTTCAGCCCGTTCACCACGCCTCGACTGCTGTAAAAAGCTTCGGTGCGCTCAATCCTACGACCGGCAATCTCCATTACGCCTCGCTGAAAAAGCCTTGGCAGACGCTTAGTGCGGTCTTCGCAATCGGTATGATAATCAATGCGGTCATAATGGACTTCACCCACACGTTGTCGCAGATCACTAAGCCATTGAGAAAGTTTTTGATAAGCCTGAGCCGCCATTCCCTGGAGAATAAGCAGCGCGCTGAGAATGCCATCCCGCTCGGGAATGTTGAATCCATAGCCGAATCCGCCACTCTCTTCACAACCCAAAACGGTGGGACTATGCATCATAGCTTCGGTGATATATTTAAAGCCCACCTGCACTTCGCAAAAGGGATTTTCTGAGTCGGAAAAGTGATTTTTCAGCTTGTGAGTGACGCTGCTGGTGCCGATTATCTGTCCCCTTCTCCCCTGCCGCTTGATAAGTTCATCTGCCAGCAAGAGAATCAGTTCCTGGGCTGAGAGGTAGATTCCCCCATCGAGGACAGCGCCCAGACGGTCCGCATCGCCATCGGTAGCAAATCCTGCAGCAGCATCGCTCTCCCCCATTGCTTTCAGAAGCGGCTGCAGATTGCGTTCCACCGGCTCTGGCGAACGTCCAAAAAAATCGCTGCGAGCCTCACCGTCAATTGTCGTCACTTTATAACCTAAGGGTTGCAAAATCTTTTCAAGAAGGGTCTGCCCTGCGCCGCCCATATTATCCACCACAATCGAAAGCGGATTCTTGGCGAGAAGCTCAAAATTGATGAGCGCTTTCAGATTCTCCAGATAGGGCTGGAGCATATTGGCGGGCTGAAAGGTATCGCTTTCCCGAAGCGGCGATTTTCCCAAAAGAGCTTCCACCTGATGGGTCATCTCCGTGAGAAAAGGACCGCCATAAGCAGCTTTGAATTTTGTGCCGTTGTATTCAGGCGGATTGTGGCTGGCGGTGAGCATAACGCCCGCCTGACAA
Source organism: Fidelibacterota bacterium (assembly GCA_011049095.1). Taxonomy (GTDB): domain Bacteria; phylum Fidelibacterota; class Fidelibacteria; order Fidelibacterales; family DSDE01; genus DSDE01. The sequence goes on along the minus strand of DSDE01000018.1, from coordinate 3,529 downwards.
GCCTTATGCCAGGTAAACCAGCTCAAAACGGGCGTGGGAATGACGTTTTCGCTGAGGAAAACAATGATTTTATTTCCGCTGAGAATTTCTGCCATTCGCTGCGCAAATTCTGAAGAATGTTTCCGCCCGTCATAAGCCACGGCGACCTTCAGCTTTTCTTCTGAATGGGTAATTTTGAGGTAATCAGCCAGCGCCTGAGCAACCAATGATAGATTCTCAAAGGTAAAATCCTCACTCATCAGTCCGCGCCAGCCATCAGTGCCAAAAAAGATTTGAGTCATTTCTATTGTTCTTCTTTCAAATTGTGCTTGATTTCATTTTTCAGTGAAAGGTAGTCCACACTGCGCAGCGCTTTCCCCTGCGTGGCAGCCAATGCAGAAAGGGCGCCGGCAGCTTCTCCCATAGCGGCGCTGGTGGGCATAATCCGCAGCGCGCCGTGCCCTTTGCGCGTGGCGGACACGCAACGCCCGGCCACCATTAGATTGACAGCATCTTTCACCAAAAGGGCTTCCAGCGGCACTTCGTAAAAATCATTTTCAGGAATTTCATCCATCACGCTGGACTCGTCTGCCTGGCCGTGAATATCCACGCCGTAGCAGCCGCGGGCAATGGCGTGGGGAAATTTCCGCGCCTGCATGATATCTTTGCCGGTAACGATATAATCGCCAAGAGCCCGTCGGGTTTCACGAACCCCCACCTGAGGAGCCGTTTCGATGAGGTAGCTCTTTTCAAAACCGGGAATTTCATCCTGGAGCAGACGGACTATCTGATGTACCTGCTGACGACCAATCCATTCGGCTCGGGTGAGATCCTGCGACGAGCTGCCGTCGAGAGCACAAATATTGGAGCTATTAAATGAAGCTTCACCGCTTCCCGGCAGGGTGGTAAAAAAGATGTACTGAAGAGCTTCGTGCAGTTTGCCCGCTTTTTGCGCTGCTTTAATTTCCCGAAGCCAGCCTGCCACGCTGTAGATTCGCCCTTCCTGAAAATCAGAGTCAACCCAGGGGAGAAAATTTTGCGGCTCACGTTTCACCGTTTCCACAATCGTCTGCAGATCGAGACCACCCATTCTAAAAAAGAGAGTCAGCGCCTGAAGCTTTTCCCCTTTTTGGAATGGGAGTCCTGCTAAAAAAAGCAATTGGGCATCACCGCTGCTATCAATAAAATTTTTGGCTGAAAGGCTTTGGGAATGGCCATTCTTTTGGAAGGTGACTGACTGAATGTGACTTTCACGCATTTCAGCAGAAATGAGCGCCGCATTAAAAATAGGGTGAACTTCTGCCTCGGTGAGAAGTTGCCAGGCCACATTGCGAAAGGCATCGCCGCTGAAACCATTGTTCACCATTCCGCCTATCGCTGTCATTCGCTGCTCCAGCTCGAGAAATATCCCTTTCACCAGGCGGTCACCGGCAATTTCGAACTTCATGAAGGGTGAGACCATTCCGGCGGTGGCCATGCCTCCGGCAAAAGCATATTGCTCGATGAGGGCGGTTTTTACGCCGAGACGGGCTGATTTTACTGCGGCAGCGAGTCCGGCAATCCCTCCACCAAGCACTATCACGTCATAATGCTCCATCAGACTCCTTTCTTAATTTTTCCGCAAACCAGCCGGTGATTACACGGGGACGGGTAATTGCGGTTCCGGCTACCACAGCCCATGCACCGAGACGAATAGCCTTCACTGCGGCATCGGGTGTATTGTAGCGTCCCTCGGCAATGACGGGAATGCTCAGCCTGGCCACGCAGCTTTTCAGCAAGTCCCAATCAGGACCTTCTCCTTTTCGGTGTGCAGTTTCCGGAGTGTAGCCGCCCAGCGTGGTGGAAACACAGTGGACAGCGGCTTTTTCACAGGCAAGGGCTTCATCCGTAGTGGCAATATCAGCCATAAAAAGTGTTTGGGGAAATTTTTGAATCATTTTTGCAATAAAATCTGGGCCCGAATCACCATTCCAGATTCGAAATGTTCCGTCAATGGCTATCATCTGCGCACCAGCTTCGATGAGGGCAGCCACATCGCTTTCATTGCGGGTGATGCACACAGTACCGTCGGCAAATTGTCCCTTGAGCAGAGAGACCACCGGCGCTTTGACAGTTTCGCAGACAGCTTTTGTCTTGGCAACGCCTTCGGTGCGAATGCCTGCTGCGCCCCCCATCTCTGCCGCTCTGGCGAATTTGGCCACATCAGCAGGATTATTAAAAGGATCATCGCCCTCTGCCTGAGAAGAGACAATAAGTTTGCCGCGCCATTTTTTTAGAATTTCCTTCATTGGTTTGCTGCCTCAATGATTGGTGATTGGTGACTGAACGGTGCACGGAATGAGGAATGAACGGCCAAAGCCAGCCCAGCCTGGGTTTCGGCTTCTGGGAAAAAGCTCGGTGACCAGTTTAAAAATTGTATCGAAGTCATCGGTGAATAAAGAGCCGGCATAGCCCCTGCCTCCCGATAAATCGGAACAGGCTCTCTTTTTAGAGGGGAGTTGATTTTGCGGCTTACATGCAATTTGTTGTCTTCAAAGCAATTCATCATTCGCAATTTTCTTCCGTTCTCCGTTCATCCGTTCTCCATTCCTCTATTTTAAATTCTTTATTCTTTTCGTGCCTTGTTTTCATTTGCGCCTTGGATGCTGAGCCTGTCAAAGCATTGTGTGAGCTTTAACAGCATCGAGTGAATAGAGCAAAAGCTGGTCAGGCTCAGATTCGATGCCGGTGCTGAGCCGAATATGCTTAAACTTTGGTTCGGCACCCGGTGCTGTCCATTCTCGGTCGGCTTCCAAGGGTATGAGCTGAATTCGTCCGCCAGCCTTTTGCAGCGAATCGTGCCACTGGGCTAATTTTTGGTGAAAAGCCGCTTCCAAGTCGAATTTTTTGCTTGGACTAAAAGCTGCGCTGAGCCAGACACGCTGGTCTGTTATGGGAAAACGTTCCCAGATCGGACCGCTTTCCCAATATTTTAAATCATCGAGATGGATGATGGCATTCAGGGCGAGACGGGTTATTTGGACTGCCTCAGGCTTCAAGAGTGAAAGCAGCAGGCCGTCATCGCCGGCATCGAAAAGCTCCGAACATTTCACCGTGAGCGCACCTTCCCGTCCCGCAAGGTTCAATGTCACCTGCTCGTCACGTTCTTTCAGAGCGGTGGGCAGCACATGAAAAAGAAGTTTTGCACCGCTTTGAGCAGCCATCTCCCAAAGCTTATATTTTAGCGTCTCCGGTTCGAGAAAGCTGCGGTTTTCATCCACCACAATGGCATCCTTTACGATAGCCTGCAGAAAATCGAGAAATATTTCGTTCTCTACGCTGTCTGGAATTTGCTGGACTAAATTTAGCGCTGCCGTGAGTCTGCCGCCGGGAAAACCGTAACGATTGAGAAGGAGGACTTTCTTGCCGGAGCGGACAGCTTCTGCAGCGAGCATCACACCATGCACAGTGGCACCCCAGATGGCTAAATCACAGTGGATTGATGAATGGTAATTGGTAAATGCTGATTTTTTGGTCATAATCTCCCACTTTTATCGTTGATTGTTGATTG
>DSDE01000270.1 GCA_011049095.1 Fidelibacterota bacterium | reverse complement strand
GTATAATGGGGAGATATTTCAGCGCCGCGCCGCTGCTTTTTTCTTTATTTTTGAAAAGTCCGCTGGCCAGATGGCTTTTAATCTCCTTGCTCAGGTCTTTTTCATAAAAATTGAGCTTAACGACGAGAATCTCATCATCGGCGGCTTTGAGTTCCACAGGAGCTGGGTCCGATGGGCTTTCTGGCTGTATTGCCGCTGTTTCAGCATTCTTTTGAAGGAAACTTTGCCGAATGGCATCAGGGGTGAGGGATTCTATATCTGTTTCTGTCAAAACCTTATGCTGGGTGACAAGCCACCGGCTATTCATCATAATCGCCTCTTTTTTTGTTTCCGGAGCCAGCAGGATAAAATGGCCTTTTTCCAGCGCTGAAAGCTGAGAGCTGATAATGTCGGCTTCCTTAGGCGCTAGTGAATCCAGTCGGTTGCGCACTTTTTTGATGTCTTGCTGAGTGTAGATGCTGCCAAGTGCCATAGTGCTGAACTGGGCGATGCTTTTGTAGTCGATATCGCCGGGGTTCTGAGTGGCAATGATGCAGCCCACGCCATATTTGCGGGCTTGCTTGTAGAGTACCGTGAGGCTCTCTTTGCATGCCGGCTTGCGAACGGGAGGGATGTATGGGGCGATTTCATCAATGTAATAGGCACATTGCAGGTCTTTGCTTTTGTCAGTGGGGGGATTTTTTAGCATCCACTGGTAAAGCATTTCCGTGATGGTGGCGATGACAAATTCTTTTTCTTCGCTGCTGTGGAGGGTATTGAGGTAGATGATGGAAATACGGGTTTTTTCGCTGCCGATGCCCAATAAGTCTTCAATTCGAACCGGCTGACTGAGGTCAAAGAGGAGGCGGTTGGTGCCTACGGTATAGAGGCTGAGTTTTTGATTGATGGTGTCCAAAATCTTCACATCAATGACTTTGCCCAGCGATTTCAGAAGCTCCGGTGAGAGTTGGTCCATCATGTCTATGAGCTCTTTGAATCCATTAAGAGGAATCTTTTTCTCGATGGCTGTCTCAAAAATGAGTGTTAAAGCAGCTTCTACAGCTTTACCATCACTTTTTGATGCATCATAGCCAATCAGGGTGGTGAGGTTTTTAGCAGCATTCCCGATGAAGCGGATTTTCTCTTCAGGGTTGAGAGCTTTGATACTTTAAAATTGAAAGGATTGAGGGAGAGGGGAATGCCGCGGGTGCTGGCTGGCGTCCAGATATAGACTTCAACATTCTCTGAGTAGCTTTGGAGAATATGCGGGGGCAGTTTGTAAGGCGCCAGTTTTTCCTCAGTTTCCAGAAGAGCCAGGCTGGCTATATCTCCTTGGGGATCAAAGGCGATGACCGGTATTTTATTTCGGGCAAGCTCCTCAATGAGCACTTTAGAAACAACAGTTTTTCCACTGCCGCTGCTGCCAAAGCAGGCAAAATGTCGCTGCAGGCTGGCGGCGCTCAGGGCTAGTGCTTCACCTTCGTGATATCCAAGAAATAGATCAGCCATCATATTCTCCTATCTTTCGTTTGAGCTGCAAATTGCTTTCCTAATCTTTTTGTCTATTCTCATGAAGGGAAGTTAGCTCTTTTTGGCCTTTTTTACAAGCAGCGCATTGGAGATATTATTTGGAAATATGCATAGTGACGTAAGAGGCAAGCGCTTTCGAAATATTTTCCAAACTCAATGGCATCAATACTAGTCCAGTTTCAAATCTCTTTTCACCGGTGAATTTCAATTATTCCATTTGTGGTTTTTATAAAGTCACAGGTATTGTGTCTTGTCTTATTATTGATTTAAGTCTAAATTTTACAAGTATGGAGCGTAGAAATTTTGAAATAGATTTTTGGCGGCTAAGGGTTGGCAAAAACAGTCGGATTATGATTCCAAATATATGCAGGCAGCGATGATAAAGCGGCGCTGCCCCATCAATATGAAAGGGCATACAATTTTGCCAGCGGCGGTATTTATGCTCTTTTTATTTGCTTTTATGAGTCCGCTCGAGGCAATTCCAGTAAGCTCGAGCGCTGGGCTGCGGGCTATGATTGATTCAGTAGATAATTTCTATATGAATGATCCCCGAGGCGCCTTACATATATACCAAAATCTATTGGATATTTCAGTAAGCGATGCCAGTTATGGTCTGGATGGTGAGCTTTTTTATAAAATAGGGCGTTCATATTACCGTCTATTTATCCTTGACAGCGCAAATATCTGGCTGAATAAAGCGCTGACAGAGTTGGAAGCGCTTAATGATTCGGCTTTATTGGTTTTGGCAAATAATATGATGGGCGCTGTCTATTGGTTTCAGGATTATCAGGGTGAGGCAAAGCGTCACCATGAGAAAGCTCTCACTTTAGCAAAGAAATTAAAAAATGATAAAGAGATAGGCCGGGCTCTTAATAATCTAGCCAATATCTATCGCCGCTGGGGAGACTATTCCATGGCGATGGATAATTTTTATGCCGCTATTCCCTATTTTCAGAGTTCTGGTGATATCGAAGGCACAGCCTGGCTCTATTTTAGTCTGGGGTCTATGCACAAACAGTTAAAGAATTATAAACAAGCCGAGGAATCGGTAAAAGCGGCTCTGGAAATATATCTTGATATGGCAACCGCGAATAATGATAGCGGAGGCGTACTTCTCTGCTACTGGGAGCTGGGTTCGCTGAATCGCCTGCTGGCTAATTATGAAAAAAGTTTGGATTATTTTTACAAGATAATGCAGTCAAGGCGTCGGGAATCTATGCCCATTGCTCGCTCTGATGATTATCTGGGCTTAGGACAGACATATTACTCTATGGGTAAATATGATGAAGCGTTAAAACATCTTTTAGAAGCCAGGCGCTTGCGGGAAGGAACGGGAATTGGCACCGGCCAGGCCACAATTTCTCTCTTTTTGGCTTATACTTACTCGGAGCTTGGTGAGCTGAAGCTGGCTGAGAAAGCCCTCTTAGAGGGTATCGAGGTGGCCAAAAGATTAAAGCGAAAAGACAGATATGCTGAATTGTTGTATGAAATGTCAGCGCTCTATGCAAAAACCGGACAGACCAAAGATGCACTTGAGCATTTGGAAATGTATAACAGCATTCGGGACAGCCTGATGAATTATGAAATTGCCCGACGTCTGGCCTCGCTCCAGATTCAGTATGAAATATCTGAAAATGAAGCTAAAAACCAACGCTTATCCCAGGAAAATATGATACACAATTTGGAATTGCATCGGGCCGGCATTCAAAAGAATGTCTTATATCTGACCATCGTTGCTATAGCCTTTTTTATCTTTAGCGGACTCTATCTTTATTTTCGGCAAAATAGGGATAATAAGCTTCTTAACGAGAAAAATGATCAGATTCGTGAAGCACATCAAAAAACAGAGGCGGAAGCTGGGCAGCGGATAAAAATCTCTGCAGAAAGAGAAGAGCTGCTGAAAAATCTGCAGCACAACCTCGAGAATGTAAAAAGCCTCCGCGGGCTGATTCCCATCTGTGTAAGCTGCAAAAATATTCGTTCTGACAAAGGGTATTATATCCAATTGGAGCAATATATCAGCGAACATTCCGATGCTACCTTTTCCCATGGAATCTGCCCCGATTGTATGAAAGAGCTATATGGTGAATATCTGGATGATGAAGCACAATCTGCCGCTAAGGAGGAGAAGCAAAGACCCGATAAAGCAGATTTAAAAAGAAAAGGGGTTTAAAATGAGCAGTTACAAAAGTCTTTTTTCAGGAGTCAATCTTAAAAAGACTGTCAGGAATTATTGCAGCAGCATTGGATGGGATATCGCCGATCTGACGGATAAAAAGGCCGTTCTCGATTTTGAGATGGAATCAGGCCGCGCCCAAAGGCTCTATATCATCCGCTATGATTCAACCCTTGAGTTTTCAGTCCCGTCAATATACAATTTTGAAAGCGAAGACGAGATTCCGCATTTCATCTCCACGATTCTGATGCAGAAAAACAGCACCAAAAAGATTGGCTTTTGGTGTATAGAAGAGATCAGTGATAAGCATTATTACTCAGTGATGCATAATGCTGAAATCGAGCTGATGAATGAGGAATATTTTTCCACGGTGGTGCGCACGCTGATTAATGATTGCGATGAGTTTGAAACAACTATTGAGAATCTGAACCAGGATAGAAGCCGAGCTAAAAACAGGCGCTCCACCCGAGATAAGACCCTTATACCTGATTATGTTTAGCCAGATTTTTCACAGATTAGCAGAAATCTCTGATCCGCAAAGCCGAGATTGAAATTGGCAGCGCAGATAGCATTTCTTTATTTGCATAACACTAGAAAAAAAGCTCCCGGCAGGGAACTTTTTTTGTCAAACTCATAATCTTAGAGATTTATCGATTTAGTGATTTTATACCTTGTAATGACGGTGCCGTTTAATCCCTGAATCGCTTCGCCGACTTTTTCCACAGAGCTAATTATCACCTTTTCACCGCCAGCTTTGAGAAATTCGATAGCGCCAGCAATTTTGGGTCCCATCGAGCCGGCTGGAAATTCTCCTGCAGACAGATAAGTTTCAGCTTCTGCAACAGTCAGTTTTGACAGTGGTTTTTCGTTGGTTTTTCCAAAATTAAGGCAGACTTTGTCAACATTAGTAAGAATGAAAAGTTCAGAAGCGCCAATCTCTTTAGCCAAAACAGCGCTGGCTAGGTCTTTATCAATGACAGCATCGAAACCCTCGTAGAGTTTGTGATGGTTATAATAAACAGGAATTCCACCACCACCGGCTGTAATAACGATATTGCCGCCTTTTAAGAGACTGCGCACAGCTTCGTGATTGACAATTCCAATGGGCTTTGGAGAAGGCACAACCCGTCGCCAGCCCCTTCCAGGTACCTCCTTGATATGCCAGTCATTAGCCTTTGCCAGAGGCGCGATCTCATCTTTGGAGAAAAACTGGCCAACATATTTCGTTGGATTAGAGCAGGCTGGGTCATTGATATCAATCAAAACCTGTGTGACCAAAGTGATCACATTGCGCTGAATCCCACTCTTTATCAGCTGATTTTGGAGTGACTGCTCAATCATATAGCCGATGCTGCCCTGCGTATCAGCCACGAGCACGCCCAGCGGCGCTTCCGGCACTTTTCCCCGTGCCATTTCAACCCGTAGCAGAGCATTTCCCACCTGCGGGCCATTTCCATAGGTAATAGCCAAATTGTAGCCATTTTCAATAAATGACATCATTGCGGCCATACTTTTTCGGGTATTGGCAAATTCGGCAGAAATATCGCTCTTTCCATCAGGTGAAAGGGCATTCCCACCTAAAGCAACAACGGCAGTTCGCTTATTTTCCATGCATAAACTCAATTAGAATGTCTTTCAGGTCTGGTTTGCCAATCTCTTGCAGCGAGTAGGTTACACGAACCGATGGCTGTTTAATGTTAATAACACGGCGAAGGTCGATGGGTGTACCAATAATAACTGTATCACAGTCGGTCTTGGCAATAGTCTCTTCCAGGTCTTTCATCTGCTCTTTTCCGTAGCCCATTGCCGGCAAAAGTGTCCCGATTTCAGGATATTTTTCAAAAGTCTCAGTGATAGTACCCACAGTATAGGGACGCGGATCGACAGCTTCAGCAGCGCCCCATTTTTCAGCGGCTACCATGCCGGCGCCATATTGCATTTCGCCATGAGTGAGTGTGGGGCCATCTTCGATCACCAGCACTTTTTTATTGGTGATGAGATTTATATTTTCCACACTCAATGGTGATGCGGCATCCACAACCACGGCTTTGGGATTGATATGGCGGATATTCTCCCGCACTTCTTCGATATCTTCCGGATGCGCGGTTTCGATTTTATTAATCACTATGATATCAGCCATCCGTAAGTTAGTTTCGCCAGGATAATACGAGACTTCATGACCTGGACGATGGGGGTCCACAACAGTGATGAGCAAGTCGGTCTGATAAAAGGAAGTATCGTTATTGCCGCCGTCCCAGATAATTACATCAGCTTCTTTTTCGGCTTCCCTGAGAATCGCTTCATAGTCCACGCCGGCATAGATGACGCTGTTCATTGCAATATGGGGCTCATATTCTTCCATCTCTTCAATGGTGCACTGATGTTTTTCCAGATCAGCAATCTCAGCATAGCGCTGCACTTTTTGGGCTACCAGGTCACCGTATGGCATAGGATGGCGAATGGAAACTACTTTTTTTCCCATTTCTTTAAGAATTTCTACAACGCGGCGTGTGGTTTGTGATTTGCCGCAGCCGGTACGAATCGCGTTGATGGCGATGACTGGCTTGCTGGATTTTACAGCAGTCTTTTTGCCACCAAGCATAAGAAAATCAGCGCCTAGACTGTTTACAAGGGCGGCTTTGTGCATCACCACTTCATGGGGAATGTCACTGTAAGAAAAGACGACCTGGTCAGCGCCTAATTCTGTAATCAGGCGTGGCAGCTCGGCTTCATCATAAATAGGAATACCGGCAGGATAGAGCTCACCAGCCAGCTCGGCAGGATAAGCCCGCCCATCGATATCTGGAATCTGTGCAGCGGTAAAAGCTACGACTTCGTAAGCCTCATTGCCGCGAAACCAAGTGTTGAAATTGTGAAAATCACGCCCTGCGGCGCCCATAATAATAACTCGTTGTTTGTCCATTTTAGAACTCCTTTTGATTTGTTTTTGATTATTTTAGTTTATAAATGTGCTAATAGATGAAAGCGGTTTACAGAAAGGCGTTGCTGTTACCATACTAACTGCGTATTCTCCGGATCCGAGAAAGGAATGGGACGGAAACACGCCAATTTCTGCAAAGCTTGGTTTTCATATCAAAATTTAGTCATATTTCGGATTTAAAGCGAGATTAAAAACATCATCAACACTCTTCACATAGTGGAATTGAATTCCTTCCTTGACATAATCGGGCGTTTTTTCCACATCGCCACGATTGGATTCGGGTAAAATGACATCGGTAATGCCGTAGCGTCTGGCTGCTGTCACCTTCTCACGAATGCCGCCCACCGCCAGAACTTTGCCTTGCAGGGTGATTTCACCTGACATTGCAAAGTGATGGCGCACCGGTCTTTCTGTCAGCAGTGAAGCCACAGCCGTCACAATGCTTACCCCGGCAGATGGCCCGTCTTTGGGAATGGAAGCTGCAGGAAAATGAAGATGGATATCAAATTCTTTAAAGCGTTCTGTCTCGATTTTAAATTCTGTTGCCCGGCTTCGTAAAAAGCTGATGGCTGTGCTTACCGATTCTTTCATTACATCGCCAAGCTGCCCGGTCATCTTCTGATTGCCGCTGCCTTTCATAATCACTGCTTCCACCGACAACACGTCTCCGCCGGCTGCAGTATAGGCCAGCCCATTCACCACGCCGATGGCATCACTTTTAGAAATGTCCTCATTGAAGATTTTGCGGGGTCCCAGAAAGGATTCAATATTTTTTTCTGTAATAGTAAACTTTTTAAGTTCAGTGCCGGAAGCCATTTTCCGGGCTAGTTTTCGGCAAATTTTTGCAATATGCTGCTCTAAGTTACGGACGCCCGATTCAAAAGTATAATGGTCTATAATTTTTTCTATCACCGGGTCGTAGAAGCGGACTTGTCCCTTTTTAAGCCCATTGGCCTCAATCTGTCGGGGAATCAGATAGCGCTTGGCTATTTCCACCTTTTCCGGATTGATATAGCCCGGCAGGTGAATCAGCTCCATCCGGTCCAGTAGCGCATCAGGAATCGTGTGGGTCGTATTAGAGGTGGCCAGAAAAGTTACCCGGCTTAGGTCAAAAGCTACTTCCAGATAGTTATCGCGAAAATCTTTATTTTGCTCGGGGTCTAGAACTTCCAGCAGTGCGGAAGATGGATCACCACGAAAATCCTTGCCGATTTTATCAACTTCATCCAGCATAATCACCGGATTTTGAACGCCGGCTCTGCGAATGTATTGAATGATGCGGCCTGGCATCGCACCGATATAGGTTTTACGGTGACCGCGAATTTCCGCTTCGTCGTGCATCCCGCCAAGTGAAAATCGAACAAATTCCCGGCCCATTGCCCTGGCAATACTTTTTCCCAGGGATGTTTTGCCGACGCCAGGCGGGCCTACAAAACATATAATTGGACTTTTGGCGCTGGGCTTAAGCTGTAGTACAGCGAGAAATTCCAAAATGCGGTCTTTAATATCTTCCAGCCCAAAATGGTCTTCATTGAGAATACGCTCGGCACGGGACAGTTTGATGCTATGCTTGCTGTATAGTCCCCAGGGCAGCTCCAGCATCCAGTCAATATAATTTCGGCTCACTGTGTATTCCGGTGAAGATGGATGCATTTGCCCCAGGCGGTCTAACTCTTTATTTATCGAATCAATTGCCTCATTGCTGAGGTGGATTTTTGACATTTTATCACGTATTTCCGCCACTTCGTCGGTCTCTTCCGGCCCTTCGCCCAGCTCATTCTGTATAGCTCGCAACTGCTCCCGCAAGAAAAATTCCCGCTGGTTTTCGCTTATGGCAGTATTTACTTTGTCGTGAATCTTGGCATTCAGCTCAATAAGCTTGAGCTCTTTTTTCAACATTTTTACAAGGCGGGAGAGGCGTCGCAAGACATTGGATTCTTCCAGGAGAGACTGTTTTTCTGAAATTCGTATATTGAGAGCGCTGGCGATTAAGTCGCCCAGCTTGGCTGGCTCTTCTATGGAGAATAATACATCTTGCAGCTCTTCGGGAAAGATGGGCGTCAGAGCCATAATCTGCTGAAAAAGATCGCTGATCGTGCGAATATATGCTTCTGCTTGAAGCATATTGTACGGACCATCGTGGATGACTTCAACCCTGGCGATGGCAAAGGGATTTTTTTTGAGAAATTCACTGATCTGAATACGGTCAATCCCTTGCAGCAATACCTTTGGATGCCCTTCAGATGGTTGGCTGAATTTTAATATCTGGCATAGTACGCCTGTTTCAAAAAGGTCTTCGGAGTCATTTTTATCATCGGGAAGGATGCTGATATTGCGAGTAAAAACACCGATATAGCCTTCGTGCTCGATGGCGTCTTTCACCAGCTTCACGTGCGGCTCTTCTCTGATTGTCACGGGAAAAATTATATGGGGAAAGGCGACATTGCCTTCAATAGGTATGATGCCCACCACATCGGGAGCGACACTGTCAAATTCATCTCTGTCAATGTCCACAGGATAGGAGTCAAAAGTTTTGGTCATGTAATGCGTATCCGTTTTATCATAAAAGTTCTCATTTACTGCGGTTAATATACTATTTTTAACAGGAAAAAACAAGACAGCTCAAAGCTTGCAGATGCAGACGAGGGTTTTTCTTTCAGAGGTGGCATTGCTGGCAAAACACAGATATTATTTCTAATTAATTTCCTTTCAAAAAGTTCTGAAAATTGGATCAAATAGCTGCTTAAAAAATTATAGACTCAGTATTCGGC
>DSDE01000315.1 GCA_011049095.1 Fidelibacterota bacterium | reverse complement strand
TTTGATCATGCAGTGCAAAAAGCCGTCAATCGCATAAATCCCCTAGAAATGGTGCAGGAAACCGTTAACTGGATACGGGAAAGCGGCTTCCAGTCTCTTAATCTAGATCTTATTTTTGGGCTGCCGCTGCAAACACCAGAACGCTTTTATAAAACCCTGGAAGCGAGCCTGAAATTAAAGCCCGACCGCTTTGCTATCTTTAATTTTGCCTGGGTCCCCTGGATGAAACCCCATCAGAAATTGATCCATGAAACCGATTTACCCACGCCGGAAACCAAGTTAGCTATGTTGAAAATGATCGTTGAAACCCTGACTGCCGCAGGATATATCTATATCGGGATGGACCATTTCGCCAAAAGAGATGATGAACTCACGCTTGCGCAAAGAAATAAAACACTACAGCGCAATTTTCAGGGCTACAGCACCAAAGCCGGCACTGATATTTACGGCTTCGGTATGAGCTCCATCAGCCAGACTGAGGGGGCCTATTCTCAAAATCTAAAAGAGACTCAGCAATATTATAAGCGTCTTGATGCAGGGCTATTTCCGGTGGAGCGAGGATTGCGACTCACCGAAGAAGACCAGATTAGACGGCAGATAATAACCCATCTGATGTGCAATCTGGAGCTGGATTTTTCTGTAATGGACGCGCAATTGGGCGAATCTTTCTCTCATCGCTTTCAAAATGAGCTAGACAGACTCCAGGAATTTGCCGATGATGGCCTTCTGGAAATTTTGCCCCATAAGCTTAAGATTACAGATTCAGGCCGCCTTTTTATCCGCAATATCGCAATGGTCTTTGACGCATATTTAAAAGACAACGAACAACGATTCTCAAAAACAATTTAGAAAAGGACTGTATTTTGCATAAACATGCCGTTATATTGGCAAATCTGGGCGCCCCAGAAAGCATTCAGGACCTTCGCCCCTTTTTAAAAAATTTATTTATGGACCCTGATATTGTACGCTTTCCTTTTGGTAAAATAGGCCAGAGATTTTTTTCATCAATGATCAGCCTCCTCAGAGCGCCTAAATCAGCTCGCCATTATGAGCTTATCGGCGGCGGCTCTCCGCTTCAAAAACAGACAGAAATCCAGGCTGAATTACTGCGGAAAGCCCTGCAAGGCTATGGAAATTATAAAGTTTATACGGCTCAGCGATATTGGCATCCCCTCTTTAATGAGACCGCTAATCAAATCTGGAATGATTCTGTACAAAAAATCACTCTTGTGCCCCTCTATCCTCAATACTCAACGACAACAACCCAGTCCATCATCAATCACTGGCGCAGACAGCCAAATCTGCCTGAACCACAGATTATCTGGCGTTTTTATACTGAAGGCCTTTATCTTGATGCCGTTATTGCGCGCATTCAGGAAGCCCTTCAACTTTTTGATGAAAAGCCCCATCTGCTCTACACAGCACACAGCATTCCTGTGAGCCGCATCAAAGCCGGTGACAGCTATCAGACAGAGATAGAGCGGCACTATGAATTACTCCAGGAACGTTTAGACTATCGTTATGAATCTACTTTAGCCTGGCAAAGTAAGATCGGTCCCGTAGAATGGATCGGCCCGTCAGTAAAAGAAAGCTTGCAGGCTTTACGTAAAAAAGGCGTTGAAAGGCTCCTCGTAGTTCCCCTCAGCTTTGTCTCCGAAAATCTTGAAACCCTTTTTGAATTGGATATTGAATATAAGGCCTGCGCCCTAAAAAATGGCTTTCATCAATATGAACGAGCAGCCACAGTGCAGGACCATCCTTTTTTCATTAAAATGTTAGTAAATCTTATAAAGGAAAAAAATAATGACTAAAACCATAGCAATCATCGGTGGTGGCATTTCCGGTCTCACAGCCGCCTGGAAACTTCATCAAGCGGGATTTGAGATTACTCTTTTAGAAGCTCAGAAAGAGCTCGGTGGAGCGATGCGCTCTATTCGAAAAGATGCTTTCATCGCCGAAACGGGGCCCAACACCATCATGGAAACTTCACCGAAAGTTACAGAATTGCTAACAGAATTAGGCCTGGATAGCGAAAAAATTTATGCCGACAGCAGCGCAGAAAAACGTTATATCATTCGGAATAAAAAGCCCTTTGAGCTGCCGGCGGGCCCGGGGATTTTCACGACGCCCCTCTTTTCATTTTTGACCAAACTGGCCCTCCTTAGAGAGCCTTTTATACCTAAGTGGGACAATCGCCATGAAGAATCACTGGCAGATTTTGTCCGCCGCCGGTTGACTCAGGAATTTCTCGATTATGCTATTAATCCTTTTGTTGCTGGTGTCTTTGCCGGAGTGCCTGAGCAGCTCAGTGTGAAACATGCATTCCCCAAGCTCTATGCGCTGGAGCAAAATTACGGCTCTATGATAAAGGGGATGATCATGGGAGCCAGAGAGAGAAAACGCAGCGCCGAAAAATCTAAACAGACCGCCAAAATGTTTTCTTTCAAAAATGGCATCGGCACATTGCCTGAATGCATCACCGAAAAACTAAAATCGTTTATACAGACCGGTATGAAGGTCCTCAGCGTTAGACAAAATGGGCTTGCCTGGGAAGTGAAGGCCGAGACAAGAAACGGCATTGAAACTATGGATTTTGATTTGCTGCTTTATGCTGCGAGTGCGCCAGGCCTTTCAAAACTGCTCGTGAATGGAGAAGTGCCGGCTGAACTGGCCATTTTCACAGATATCTATCATCCCAAAGTGCTGACGATGACCTTAGGATTTCATCGTAATCAGGTAAGTCATCCTTTGGATGCTTTTGGCGCTTTGGTGCCACAAGTTGAGAATATGCAAATACTTGGTGCGCTATTCACCAGCTCGCTTTTCCCAAATCGCGCACCTGCTGACCATGTGACCCTGGACGTATTTGTAGGTGGCAGTCGTCAGCCTGAGTTGGCTGCCAAACCTGAAGCTGAGCTGCTGCCAATAATCCTCAGAGATTTAGACACCCTTTTGGGAGTGAAGGGCGAACCGGTTTTTGTTTCCGGCACCTATTGGGAAAAGGCCATTCCTCAATATGACCTGGGCTATGGCCGCTATAAAGAAGCGTTGAATCAGATGGAAGCAAAATACCAAGGACTCTTTTTCACCGGAAATTACAGAAATGGCATTAGCGCCGCTGATTCCATCAAAAATGCATCAGAAATTGCTGAGCAAATCATTGAAAAATATAGAGGAAAAAATGGATAAATATTCATTGATACAGCGACCCCGAAGGCTTCGTAGAAATCCTATTTTGCGTCGTCTAGTGCAGGAGACCCGTCTCCATCCCGACGGGCTGATTATGCCTGTCTTTGTTCATCACGGCCAAAATATCCGCAATGAGATTCCCAGCATGCCCGGAATTTTTCAGTGGAGTATCGACAGATTGGGCGAAGAAGCCGAAGCCATTCTTGAAAGTGGTATTCGCAGTGTCATCCTCTTTGGACTTCCAGAAAAAAAAGATGCCGTCGGCGCTGACACCTGGAACAAAAATGGCATTATTCAGCAGGCGCTGCACTTTCTAAAAAAGAATTATCCCGAACTTTATCTCATTACCGATGTCTGTTTTTGTGAATATACAGAGCACGGCCACTGCGGTGTCATTCGCGATGGCGATGTTGATAATGATATGACACTCAGCAATTTGGCAAAACAGGTAAAAAGTCACGCCGAGGCCGGAGCCGATATGCTGGCCCCCTCCGGAATGATGGACGGCGCTGTGCTGGCCATTCGTGAAGCGCTGGATGCGACTGGGTTCAGCCATCTGCCTATTATGAGCTATACCGTGAAATTTGCCAGCGCTTTTTACGGGCCTTTTCGCGATGCTGCCGACAGCGCACCGCAGTTTGGCGACCGCCAGAGCTATCAGATGAATCCTGCCAATAGCCAGGAAGCGCTGAGAGAGGCCTTTCTCGATGAGAAAGAGGGAGCTGATATTCTGATGATCAAACCGGCGCTGGCCTATCTGGACCTTATTCGCGCCGTGAAGGAGCAGAGCACATTGCCCATCGCCTGCTACAATGTCAGCGGCGAATACAGTATGATCAAAGCCGCTGCGCAAAAAGGGTGGATTGATGAAAAAAAGACCGCCCTGGAAAGCCTAACCGGAATGAAACGAGCCGGCGCAGACATCATCATCACATATTTTGCCAAAGAAGCAGCCCAATGGCTAAAAGGAGTATAAGATGAGCTTTTATCGCAGTCAAAGCCATTTCGAAACAGCTAAAAGATATATTCCCGGCGGGGTTAATTCACCAGTGCGGGCTTTTAAGAGCGTTGGCGGCACACCCCCCTTTATACGCAGGGCCGAAGGAGCTCAGGTATGGGACGAAGACAACAATCGCTATATTGATTTTGTCGGAAGCTGGGGGCCAATGATTTTAGGACATGCTCATCCTGCTGTTCTAGAAGCTGTCAGAGAAAGCATGTCCAATGGCCTAAGCTTTGGCGCTCCCACCACATTAGAAACTGAGCTGGCAAAGGAAATTATCCGCCGTGTACCTGCTGCTGAAATGGTGCGTCTGGTTAATAGCGGTACCGAAGCCACGATGAGCGCCATCCGTCTGGCCCGCGGCATCACCGGCAGAGACAAAATCATCAAGTTCACCGGCTCTTATCATGGTCACGCTGACGCTTTTCTCATTGCTGCTGGCAGCGGCGCCTTGACGATGGGCGTACCCAATTCTCCTGGGGTTACAAAAGCTGCAGCGGCCGATACACTCCTGGCCCAATTCAATAATTTTGAAAGCGTCAAAAGCCTTTTTGAGAATAATCCGTCACAAATCGCCGCACTCATCGTCGAGCCTGTCAATGGCAATACCGGTACCATTCCCCCGGCCGATGGATTTTTAGAAAAACTTCGGGCAATCTGCACAGAATATAAGGCCCTCCTTATTTATGATGAAGTAATGACCGGATTTCGCATTGCCCGTGGCGGCGCCAATGAAAAATATGGCGTCCAGCCTGATTTACTCACCTTTGGAAAGGTTATGGGTGGCGGTATGCCCATCGGCGCTTATGCCGGGAAAAAGCAGTTTATGGAATACATCGCACCGGCGGGACCCGTCTATCAGGCTGGAACCCTCAGCGGCAATCCTCTTGCTGTTTCCGCAGGACTGGCAACACTGAAGCTTCTGGAAGAAAAAACATATCAAAAATTGGAAGAAGCCGGCGCATTTCTGGAAAATGAAATTCAACAGCGGATAAACCATTATCAATGGCCACTCTCACAAAATCGGGTCGGCAGTATGTTTACTCTATTTTTCACGTTGGGACCGATTCGAAGCACCGAAGACCTGGCCAATGTCGATTTACTGAGATTTAATAAATTCTTTCATGCGCTGCTGGAAAATGGCATCTACATAGCACCCAGTCAATACGAAGCCGCTTTCCTCAGCACAGCCCACAGCAAAAAAGACATTAGCCGCACTGTTGAAATCATGGAAAAAATTCTCCAAAAGCTCTTTTAAGCAGCCACCTTTTCACTTTTTTAGATAAATTTTCATCTTCTACTACATTTTTAGTAATACAGTTTGACATTCTCCAAAATAATCTTTACTATTGTTGTAGTAGAGAAAGGAGAGACGATGATAAAACAAGAAAATTTGAGCCCCTTTGAATGGGAAGTGATGAAGCTCTTTTGGAAAAAGGGGAAAAGCACCGTGCGGGACATTGTTGACGGACTGCCGGAAGCATATCAGCGGGCTTATACAACAGTACAGACCTATGTGGAACGGCTCGCGGAGAAGGGTTTTCTGGAAAAGGAGAAATCTGGCAATGTAAATCTCTTTGCACCATCCATCAGTGAAAGAACCATACTTCACCAGGAGACAGAGAAGTTTGTAGCGCGGGCTTTCAGCGGCAATTTCAGTCAGTTGGCGCGCTATCTCGCCCATTCGGGACGGCTCACCGAAAGTGATATTGACGAATTGCAGCGTCTCGTCAGCGAATCGGAAGGAGGCCAAAAATGATTTCAATTCAATGGATGCCGGTATCTATGCTATTGCTGCAGGGACTTCTGTTTAGTGCGGCCATTTACCTTCTCCAAAAGACGACGCGCCTCTCGCCCCGTCTTTTTTACCTTTTCTGGTATGCTTTGCTGCTACGGCACCTCTTCCCTTTCCAAATCGTCTTTCAGCCGGGAATCCTCCCCGATGCCCTGCCTGGGTTTATTCCACTGCTGCCGGGAATCGAAAGCGCACCTTCGCAATCTTTGACACTGCTGAATCTTCTGCCTACATTGTGGCTTTCTGCCGTGGGAATAATTTTGGTTACACTCCTGCTAAACGAATTCCGCTTCAAACGGTTGCTGGATACCATCCCTGCACCGGAAGAGCTGCGGCGCTATCTTCCCAGAGCCAATCCCACACTTTCCATACAGATCAGTGACCGGCACAGCGCCCCCTTTATTTATGGAATTGTGAAGCCGGTGCTGGTGCTGCCCATCGCCATGTTGACGCTGCCGGAAAGGGAACTGCGGGCGATATTCGCCCACGAATGCCATCATCTTCAGCGGCGGGACAACCTTCACAAATTACTCCATACCCTCATTTCCGTGCTCTGGTTTTTCAGTCCGGCCGTGTGGATAGCCCGGCGGCAGTGCGATGATTATCAGGAGCTTTTTTGCGATATCCATTCGTTGAAAACAAGCGGTTTGGAAGCGAAGCATTATGCACAGACGCTTTTAAATGCAGCGGCTGGACGCTACAGCGTGCCGATCAGCTTCAGCCTGGCGCTTTCGCGCATTGACGGCGGCAAAGAAAGCCTGCGCCAAAGGCTTATTTTTCTCAATAAACACTATCAAAAGGAGTTTAGTATGCAACTGAAAAAAATGCACATTCTTGTGCTGGGAATTTTCATCGCGCTGATGACCGTGGCAGCCTGTCAGTCATCGGAAGCGGAAGCGCCGAAATTCAACACCGAACCTGCCGGTGAGCTTTCACAGAAAACAAGCCTGAATCAAAGCGGCGATGATTCGGTGAAATTCATCCCTTATGACGTGCCACCCATGATGATTGGCGGCGTTAAAGCGCTTGCCGCGAACATCAAGTATCCAGAAAAGGCGCGGGAAGCCAAAATCGAGGGAACTGTCATCGTGCAGGTCTTTGTGAATGCCCAGGGTATAGCAGAAAAATTCAAACTGCTGAAAAGCATCCCCAACACTGGTCTCGATGAAGCCGCCATCGAAGCTATCCGCAACACGAGATTTGAGCCGGCAAAACAAAAAGATCAAAATCTTGGTGTCTGGATTGCTATTCCGATTGGCTTCAAGCTCCAATAAAACATTATAGAATCATTCTCAAAAGGGCAGATAGTCTGCCCTTTTTCTTATCAGGTATATTTTTTATCGGGTTGACACAGGAATTATCTACTGCGCTAAAATCAATAGTGAATTTTGTGCTTAATCCGGCTAAATTAGCTCACAGCTATCAGTAATATATTGTTATATCCGCACATACAGAGTTTCAAAAACAGGCTGCTTTCTTGCCACAACAACGGCCTGGAAACTAACCTTAAAGTTTATTTATCCATAAGTTTTGAATGCCTACATAATATCTCAAGTTTATTATGCCGAATGTTTGATTTTTGCTGCGCTCGGAGAACCGCCTTCAAATTTTTTATACGCTCGATAAAAGGCAGCTTTGGAATTGAAGCCGCATTCCAGCGCCAGTCCTAAGATGGAAAGATGGTCAAATTCCGGATATTGCCGCCGCTTTTTAAATTCCTCTATTCGCAGCTTATTGATAAAATCAAAAAAGTTCTGATTCATTTTCTGATTTAACAGCTCAGAAACTTTCTCCGGCGGCATTGTCATTTGCTGGCCGAGTTTATTCAAGGCCAATTCTGGGTCAAGGTGAGGCTGCAGCGCTTTTAGCTTCTCCAGAAAAGCTGTGATTTCTAAATCATTTTGAGCAGCCTGAGGCTTCGGTCAGACATTCTCAAGAATGTGGACAGGGTCTGTAAAAACAGCTCCGCCACGAAGCCCAAAAAAACCGATGATAAAAACATAAATCGCTGCAAAACTATAACTTATAAGCATTATTGCCTGGTACGAACCAAAGCGAAAAATTAAATCGAGATTAAAAAGGCGAAGAAAGGGAGCAAATGGAATAAATACACAGGCTTCAGAGTAAAATTCTGATCGGTCAGCGATTTGATATAAAACCAAAGCGCCGGCCCGTGAAGCAGCAGCCAGAGCCAGGCGGTATTGATGAGCATCGGCCTGGGAAATCCGGCATCCATATTGTGAATTTCCAGCCAAACGCCACCCATAGAGAGGACATAGAGAAGTAAAATCATTCCCAGCCAGAAATCCGAGGCGCGTTTCACCTGCTTGCTGATAAGAAGCAACAGCAAAAAAGACGCTTCAAAAACACCAAGAATAATAACAAGCCGCACGGAATTTTCCTCACACTTATCTTGATTTATGAATTGGTGTCAGGTGAATATGCACTTCATAAGGGAAATCGACTTTCAGGCGCTCCGTTAGCTCATTTTTCAGCCTTAGCGCCTTTTGTGAATCGGCAGGAAATTCGGTAACCAAGTCCATCAGCAGGGTGACTTTGCTATGGCTGTCCACAATCCGCAAGTCGTGAATCGCTATTAACTCGGGAATTTCATTTTGCAGCTTCTCGATGCTTTGCCAGACATCGGGAATACGGGCATCATCCACCGGAATCGGATCATAATGGACGGTGGCGTCGGCCTTCAGCGTCTTGCGAATAGTCTGCTCTACCTTTTCCACCAGTTCGTGGGCCTCCATCGGCGGCACAGCGGCGCTGATTTCGATATGAAGCCCGATATGCCGTGACTGCCCATACTGATGCACAACGATGTCATGGGCATTTTCCACTTTTGGAATATCCCGCACCAGTTGCCGAAGCTTTTCGAGAAAAGACGCATCCGGCGCTTTTCCCAAAAGATCATCCACTGAACTACGAGTGAGCTCAATGCCCACCTTGATAAGAATAATGGCCACAATCATCGCGCCGATTCCATCTGCCCAGATAAAGCCTCTTGGTGAAAGTAAAAGGGCGATAATCACCACGACGGAGCTGAGGGCATCGCTGCGATGGTGCCAGGCATCCGCTTTTAAGGTATCGGAATCAATGGCCTCTCCCAGCTCCAGACTGAATTTCCCCAAAAGCTCTTTGACAATGATGGTGATGCCGACGGCAATAATCACCAAGACTGAATAGCTGACGGGCTGTGGATTGAGGAGGCGATCGATACCGCTTTTGATGAATTCCACACCGGTGACAATAATCAGCACAGCGATGATTAGGGTGGCTATGAGCTCAGCCCGCCCGTGACCATAAGGATGTTCCCGGTCCGGCGGTTTGGCTGCTATCTTAAATCCGGCAATGACAATCGCCGATGAAATAGAGTCTGTCGCGCTGTGAATAGCATCGGCAATAAGGGAAATACTAGAGGCGAGAATCCCCA
>DSDE01000385.1 GCA_011049095.1 Fidelibacterota bacterium | reverse complement strand
TGCCATGACGACGTATGAGCTCAAAGCGGTGATATCGGCTTGTCGAAGCCAGGTAGTAGCTTTCCAGGCTGGGTGTGGCGCTGCCCAAAACGATAGGAATTGCCAGCTTATTTGCCAGCCAGACAGCAGCATCTCTGGCGCTGTAGCGGGGCGCCGGATCATCCTGCTTATATGAAGCATCATGCTCTTCATCTACGATAATCAGCCCGATCTTTTTAAAGGGGCTGAAGAGGGCGCTGCGGGCGCCGACCACAACATGGATTTCGCCCCGCTGAATGGCGTTCCAGGTCCAGAGCCTTTCTCCTGCAGACATTTGACTGTGCCAGATGGCTACATCTTTGCCAAATTCAGCCCGAAAACGCCCGGCTACATGAGGTGTGATGCCGATTTCCGGCACCAAAATGAGGACATCTTTTCCCTGATTGCGCATGTGGCGGGCCATAGCGATGTAAACTTCAGTCTTGCCGCTGCCGGTGATGCCCTGAAGCAGCATGGGAAAAAAGCGGCTTTCATTTTGAATGACGGCATCCACCGCTTTGATTTGTTCATCAGAAAGCAGCACATCCCGGGATTTTGCCTGGTAATCTTTTTGAAAGGGGTCTAAAATCACCCGCTTTTCATAGCGCTCCAAAATGCCGTTTTTGATTAAAGTTTGTATAGGCGAAGCGCTGATTTTGAGGTTTTCCATAATGGTGGAGATGGCCTCTTCGGCGGGATGGCGGCTATTCAGCCAGTCTAAAAGCTCAGCCTGCCGTCCACGCAGTTTTTTCTCCGGTTTTTGTATTACCCGCACCCAGGGAATGACCCGCTCTTTCATCATTGGCGGAAAGCGGTTTTCCCATACAAGCAGTTTTTCTGAAAGGAGCTGGCGGATTAATTTTTGCTCCTCACTGGAAAGCGTTCCCATCTTTTTCTGAGATATGCTTTCCAGCGGCAAAGAGAGTTGCTTTATGCGCCCATCATCATGCCTGTCAGCATTGATCTTGAGAAAGGGTTCCCGCTTGAATCCGCTCTCTGCCGGATGGGCTGCCCTCAAAACCATTCCAAAAGGCGCCAGGTAATAATCGGCAATCCAGCGGTAAAACCGGAGCTGCATTTCACTGAAAAGAGGCTCCTCATCCTGAATGCGCAAAATGGATTTGACCTTGATGCCCGCATCTGGAGCCTGAGAATGGACTGACACACAGTAGCCAATTTGGTTTCGAGGCCCAAAAGGAGCGACCAGGCGCCGGCCAATCAGACTTAGATTTTGAAATTTCTCCGGCACAAGATAGGTGTAGGAGACATAAAGCTCAGCAGCGAAAACCAAATCACAATATAAAGGCGATGCCATGTCTGAAATTATTGGTTCAGTGGTGATTTTCCAAATAAAATGTCAAAAAGCTGTGGGAGATTTTCACCGGAAACTGCAAAACCATCATCAAAAAAATGGCCCGTGCGCCAAATTTTCTAAAAAAAAAAGAAAAATTTTATTGAAAGTCAAATATTGACACAATATCGGTTATTATTCTGTTGTGGAAAGTACAAAGGGCAAAAGGGACAGCTTTTCAGGATATCAATAGCGTTCGCTCAAGGTCTCGCAGCCCGATTAACTAAAAAAAGGAGGATAATATGGGGATGACGATTGATGAGTTTCAGGAAATTCTGGACAAGAGCGCTGATGCGTTTGAGGGATTTTTAAATCGAGCGGAGAAGAAGATTGATAATTTTCTCACGGTGATTGATGAGCAGGTGCTGGACTCAAGGCGCCATCTTTTCAGCACTTGGAGCGATTATTTCCAGTTTCTCAAAGATGAGCGGAAAATGGAAGCCAATATGGTCAAAATCAATGCCATCTACGACAAAGTCCGAAAAGAAGCCATCGCCAACGGCACCTGGGACCCCATTCTTGACGAAGTGGAGGACGAAATATGAAAAGTGAGAAATGGCTGCTGCTGACAATGATTGGCCTGGCCGGACTGGTCTATTCCATCATCAGCGAAGACAAAGAAGAGCCGGAGCTTGAGAATGAAAATGAGGTCGATGATGAGGAGACAGAATCAGCTCAGACCGAAACTGGGATTTAAAAAACAAAAACAGAAAGGAAAGGAGAGAAAAATGGGATTTTTTGACACGGTGAAAAATGCTGCGGTAAAAATTAAAGAAGATACCGAAAACACCTATCATGAAGCATTAAGCATGTCTGATGATGAGCTTATCAGAAAGTGGAAATACGCTAATAGCTTTAAAAAAGCCGCCTATGCCAAAGTAATTAAGGAAAGAGGCATTGAGTACATGCTGCGAGGTTAAATTCAAGAAAGTAATCGAACCGATCGCGCACTGAAAGTAATAAACAAGAAAAATATCAGAAAGGAGAAATCATGCCCAAAAAAGAAGACAAGATGGAAAGGCACAATCTAATTGGCTATACCCGTGAAACGCCTGTTTCAAAAACGACGATAGTGACCGACATCGACGAGCAGATTCGCCAAGATGTGAAAGATGGTGTTAAAGCTGTCTGGAATAAGCTGACGAATAAAAAAAAGAAATAATGCAGGCACCGAAAGTCCCTCAAAAGAGCAATCTGCGAGGGACTTTAATATTACCACAGATAGTCTTGGAATAATCGTTTTCAGGGAGAAATAAACATTAATTTTAAGAAAAATATTCGCAGCAATGCCAGTTCGGAAGCAAAACCTGTTATCGACCGATTGGAAAAAGTTTAACTGAGATAGATGCATTCAAGGGATATATTGAAAATTATCGCAGAAACTGGTAATCTTTTTTTCATCAACATTTTCCAAGCAAAATGAGCAGGCAATATTCCTGCCCGAGCTGATAGGCTAAGTTTTTGGAAAGAAACTATGTTTACAAATCCCTGCTGTCCTAAATAATCTAAAAAGCAATATCAGCACATTATTCATAATGAGTTAACAGATTAGATTCAAGAAATCTCCGTTTAATCCCCAAAATATGCCTGTGTTTCATAATTCGTTTTCTTCTTAATTTGTCTTGATCCGTCAGGGGACGGACAGGTCCAAATTAAGCAACACTTCGACTCCGCTCAGTGACCGCTCAGTGACCGCACTTCGACCCTTCGACAAGCTCAGGATACCACTCCGCTCAGTGACCTGGGCTGTCACAAATTCGGGGAAGATTCTGCCTGAAGGTGGGAGTTGTGGAAAGTGAGATTTGGGAGAGACGAATCTATCGTACAAGCTATTATCACTCTCATCAGCTTCCGTTTTGTATTTCTCATCGCGCCAGGTCTATTTTCCGCCTTCAAACACAATCTTTTTTCCCTGAATTCGTGAAAGAATATTTCACAGGGCGTGAAGGCGCGGATTAATACAAGCGGTATAATCCAATTTATGGATGGCAAAAATTTATTTTGGACAGATGTGGTAATATTATGATAGATTCGTCAGATAAGTTTTACTTGCTCATTTCCAGAAATTCATCTTCCGTGAGGACTGTCAGGCCCAGGCTTTGGGCTTTGCTGAGCTTGCTGCCGGCATTTTCTCCGGCAACAACGTAATCAGTCTTTTTGCTGACGGAGCCGAGAGTCTTGCCGCCCCTTTCCTGCACCATCTTTTCGGCTTCGTTGCGGGTGAATTTGCTCAGCGCACCGGTAAAGACGAAGGTTTTCCCTGAAAAGCGGGCATCCTCCTGCTTTTTTTCTTTTTGGAGAATGGGATTGACACCGGCGGATTTCAGTTTTTCTAAGGCGCTCTGATTGTGCGGCTCGGCGAAAAAGGTGCGGATGCTTTCGGCAACGATGGGTCCCACGCCTTCCAAAGCCAGCAGTTCGTCGGCGGAAGCTTTAGCCAGTGCAGCGAGACTGCCAAAATTTTCCGCCAGAATGCGGCTGAGATATTCTCCGCAATTGGGAATGCCCAGGGCGTAAATCACGGCAGCGAGGGGACGGGACTTGCTTTTCTCAATAGCTTCGATGAGATTTTGGGCAGATTTTTCGGCGAATCGCTCCAGCCTGAGCACGGACTCATATTCTAAAGAAAAAAGATCGGCGACGGAATGAAGCAAATTATTCTCAATGAGCTGCTGAACGATTTTTTCACCGAGACCGTCAATATCCATCGCTTTTTTAGAAGCAAAATGTTCGATGCTGCCGGCGAGCTGGGCGGGACAAGAGCGGTTGGAGCAGCGGAGCACCGCTTCATCGGCCACGCGGCTGGTGGGGGCGCCGCAGACGGGACAATTTTCCGGCAGGCGATAGGCTTGGGAATCGGCAGGACGCTTTTCAGAGATGATTTTCACCACTTCGGGAATGACGTCACCGGCGCGCTGTATGAGAACCGTGTCGCCAATGCGAATATCTTTGCGGTCAATCTCATCCTGATTGTGGAGGGTGGCGCGGCTGACGGTAACGCCTCCCACCTGCACCGGTTCGAGGATGGCTACAGGGGTGATGGCGCCGGTGCGGCCAACCTGAGCGATGATTTCTTTGATGACGGTGGTCTCTTGCCGGGCTTTGAATTTTCCGGCGATGGCCCAGCGGGGCGTGCGGGTGCGCATTCCCAGCTCATTTTGCAGCCGCCAGGAGTTGACTTTCACCACGATGCCGTCTATGTCGTAGGGGAGATTTTCCCGATTCTTTTCCATCCGCTGATAATAATCCAGCGCCGCTTCGCTTGAGGGCAACAGTTCGTTGTAGGGATTCACCGGAAAACCCCACGCCTTGAGCTGTTCCAGAAACTGCGCCTGAGATTTGAATTTTATCCCCTGGATTTCTCCTGGCGAATAGATAAAGATTTCCAGGGGCCTTTTGGCGGTGATGCGGCTGTCGAGCTGCCTCAGCGAACCGGCGGCCGCATTGCGGGGATTGGCAAAGAGAGGCTTGCCGTCCTGCTCCTGCTGGGCATTGAGCTTTTTGAAATTGGCGTGGCTGAGAATCACCTCGCCGCGGACTTCCAAAATGTCCGGAATTGCATCGCCCTTGAGCTTCAGGGGAATCTGGCGAATGGTGCGCAGGTTGGCGGTGATATTTTCTCCCGTGTAGCCGTCGCCGCGAGTGGCGCCGCTGACGAAAAGACCTTTCTCATAAATCAGCTCCACACCCAGCCCATCCAGCTTGGGTTCGCCCATAAAGCTCAATATTTCGCCAGGAAATTCCTTTTCGACGCGGCGGCAAAAGTCCATCAGTTCGCCGGCATTCATAGCATTGGCCAGGCTGAGCATGGGCGTGCGGTGGGGCAGGGGGTCAAAGGCTGTCAATGGCGGCGCACCCACCCTTTGTGTCGGCGAATCCGGCAGAATAATATTCAGCTCCTGCTCTAACGCTTCCAGTTCCCGCATCAGTTTATCATATTCGGCATCGCTAACGAGGGGATTGTCTTCCATGTAATAATGGACGTTGTGCATATTCAGCTCATCGGCAAGCTGCCGCAGTCTTTCTAGTTTATCGTTCATATTTTATTTCCTTTATTTTTGAAGGCAGGAGGCAGGAGACAGGAGACAGGAGACAGGAGGAGAATAATGCAGAATGTAAAATATAGAATGCAGAATGAATAATTTTCGAATCTTTAAATCCTCGAATCATCAAATCCCTTTTCCTTGCGCCTTGATCCTTGATCCTTGCGCTTTGATCCTTGTGCTTTGTGCCTTCCCCTGTCATAGGCGAATTTATATTCTCCGTGAATAGAAATCAATGGATTCCCTCAGCAAATATTCTCAGGCGGCGCTTCGGACTTACGGCAAAAGCTATATGCAGTCATCAGAAGTTTATCCCTGAATATATTTTTCACCATCAGTGCAAAAAGATTGAAATTCCGCAAAGCTTTTTTTAGTTTTATACGTTGAATTGAGCAAATAAAAATATTGAGGAATCAATGAAAACACGTCTCATAATCTCTTTACTGACCCTGGCAAGTCTGCTGAGCGCTCAGGATAATACCCTTCCCAAGTTAAGGCTGCTGGAAAAGCCCCGACTGCTGAGCAATGAGTTTGTGGGCAGTCAGCACAAAGATGTCAATGGACGCATCGCCGCAGCGTTGAAGATTATCAGCGATATGGAAGGTTTCGCCTACAAATCCAACAACGGCATCATCAAAGTTGATAGGTTGCCCGGTGTGGATTTGCTTTATGTCCAGCCCGATGAGCGGATATTGCGGGTCTATAAAACCGGATATGGTGAATTTCTCATCGTGCTGCTGGATGAAGGGGTGAGCCTTCGGGAGCGCCAGGTTTGGGAGCTGAAAATCAGCGGCGACAAGAAGCCGGTGAATGTAACCATCCTTACCCAGCCCGCCGATGCGGAAAAAATCCTCGATGGGGAAAGTCTGGGCGCTGGTGAAAGCTTCAAAATCGTCCCTGGCGAGCACGAGCTGCGCATTCGCAAGGAAGGCTACCGCGGCGAAACGCGGCGCATCACCGTCACTGAAGACCAAACGCTTTTTCGCGATATTGTATTGAAGCAGATTGATGTAACGCCAGTAACCATTACGACCATTCCCGATGGCGCCTCTGTCTATCTTAATGGCGTTTTGCGGGGGCAGAGCTACTGGAGCGATTTTCTCTTTCCCGAAACGTATGAACTAAAAATCGTCAAGCCCGGCTATCTCGATATTGTGGAAAATCTCACCATCAAAGAGGACGTGCAAAATGATCTGAGCTATACCCTCACCCGAAATAGCGCTATTTTAAATGTCACCGTTCAGCCGGCAGACGCCGAGATTCTCATTGACAATCAACCCTATTCACCAGGACGCATCGAGCTGCTGCCTGGCGAACACCAAATCACCGTGATGAAGAGCGGCTATCTTTCCTTATCGGAAACGGTAAATCTCAAACTGGGCGAAAGTATTCAAAAAAGCTATACTTTGGTAAAAAACACCGGTTTTCTCAGTGTGAGTGTAGTGCCTGCCGATGCCGAGCTATTCATCAATAAACGCAGCTACGGGCAGCAGCGCTCTATTGAATTGGCGCCGGGAAGCTATCGTCTGGAGTTAGTCCATCCCCACTATTTTGAAGAAACGGATAATATTCAGGTGAGCCGCGGCGAGAGCGCCCATAAAAGCTATTCCCTGAAGATGAAATCCGGCTCGCTGCAATTTAAGGCGCTGCCCAATAATGCGTCGGTGCTTATGAACGACGCCGCCGGTAAAGTCTATGAGCGCTGGAACGGTCTCAAGCTGCTGAATCAGGTGCCCGTGGGCGCCTATTCGCTCTATGTTTCCCATCCCGATTATCTGCCCGATACGAGAAATATCCTCATCGAACACGAGAAGCGCACCGCCATCGAGGTGAGCCTCATGACCTACGAAGGGAGCATCCAGCAGGAGATAGACGCGCAAAAACGGTGGCGCAATCTGAGCTGGCTGGGCTCCGCCGCACTGGGAATCGGCTCCGCCGGACTAAAAGCCTATTCGATGATGCGCTACAGCGATTATGAAGCGGCGCAAAGCACCCCGAGCGCCGAGGACCTTTACAAACAGGCCAATCAGCTTCACAAAATCAGCGGCTACGTGGCCATCGGCGCCGGCATCGCCCTCACGCCATCCATCAAATTCCAACTCGATATCAATAAGCTGAACAAAAAACTCACACTTGAAAGATGATCAAGATGGATAGCACTGAAAACACCTTTCAAGGTCTTGCCCGCCGCATTATTCAAACACATCAGGCTCTGCAAATAGCCGTAATAAAAGCAGTCAATAGCTATCTTACAATCCGCAACTGGCTTATTGGCTATTATATTGTCGAATTTGAGCAAAATGGTGAAGACCGGGCGACCTATGGCGGGCATCTATTATCTAAACTATCTGCCAAACTCAATATTCGTGGGCTTTCAGAGACAAATTTAAAGAATGCCAGGCAATTCTATCAAGTTTATCCGGAGATTCGTCAGTTACTGACTGACGAATTCACAAAATATCTGTCAGTAGGGAACATTCGTCAGTTGCCAACTGACAAATTTCTTGATTTATGTTCTCAAAACATTCTTGGGACGCCGTCGCAAACAATTAATAATCAGAATAATGTTCCAGAACTCACGCAAAACATGATTCAGCAAATATCTTATACCCATTTTATTGAGCTCATAAAAATTGACGAACCCCTTAAACGTCAGTACTACGAGATGCTTATCCTCAAAACTCAGCTTTCGGTGCAAGAGCTGCGGCGGCAAATCGCAACTTTAAGTTTTGAAAGGCTTGGATTATCGCTAAATAAAGAGCGAGCATTTCAAGAATTGCAGCTCAAAATCCAGCCCGCGAGTCCGGCAGACATCGTCAAATCCCATTATTTCTTTGAGTTTCTAGGTATCAATCAGCCGGAACTCATCGAAGATTCAAAGCTTGAAAATGCTCTTATATCAAATCTGCAGAGCTTTATTCTGGAATTGGGCAATGGATTTTGCTTTGAAGCGCGACAGAAGCGAATTCTCATCGGCGATGAATATTTTCGCATTGATTTGGTCTTTTACCATCGGATTCTTAAATGCCATGTGCTCATTGATTTAAAGGTCGATTGTTTCAATCATTCCCACGCCTCGCAACTGGTGGCATATCTTAATTATTACAAGGATAAAGTCATGGAAAAAGATGATAACCCACCGGTGGGCATCCTTTTGGTGACAGACAAAAATAGCGCTTTGGTGGAATATGTCACCGCCAATGAAAAGGACCATCTCTTTGTCAGTAAATATAAACTGCGCCTGCCTGATGACAATGATATCAAAAGCTTTATCGAAAATGAACTAAGAAAAAAAGTACAATATTAACCCAAGCAAAAAAGCAGGAATAAAATGATGAAAAAGTACCGTGTCGCTTCAATTAACACTTTCTTATCATCGGTCACTGAGCCCCAAGTTCATCGGAAAAGGGTAAACTCAAGCCCCAGTAAAATAGGCGCCTTCCCTAATGGAGCATTCTCTCTTTTCCCATTCCACAGGGCATTCCACGGGCTAAACTTAGCCTTAACCTTAAGCTTAGCCTTAATCCTCTCCTCTTGCGCCGACCTGGAGCATACCAATCCTTTTGACAAGGAAACGATAATTCCCGCCCCCAGCAATCTCAGCGCTCAAGCCATTGACGACCAAAGCATCAAGCTCACCTGGACCGACAACTGCAGCTTTGAATCGGGTTATCGTGTAGAAAGAGACGGCGGCAGCGGTTTTGAACAGATAGCTGAGCTGGGGGAAAATGCCGTGAATTATACCGATAGCGGTCTGACTTACGGTACCAGTTATCAGTATCGGGTGAGCGCTTTTACCGGTCAAAATGTCAGCGACTACGAGACCCTGAATAGCGCAGAAACCA
This sequence comes from Fidelibacterota bacterium, assembly GCA_011049095.1. GTDB lineage: Bacteria > Fidelibacterota > Fidelibacteria > Fidelibacterales > DSDE01 > DSDE01. The sequence goes on along the minus strand of DSDE01000385.1, from coordinate 378 downwards.
TTTTTCCCGCCCCCAGCAATCTCACTGCTGAAGCCATAGACGACCAGAGCATCAAGCTCACCTGGATAGACAACTGCACATTTGAATCAGGCTATCGTGTGGAAAGAGATGCTGGCTCCGGCTTTGAGCAGATTGCTGAGTTGGGAGAAAATGCAGGTGAATACTCAGATAATGAATTGACAAACAGTAACAGCCATCAGTATCGTGTAAAAGCATTTACCTTCTCAAATGAAAGTGAATATAGTAATGAAGTTGGAAATTTAATAGACATAGATGGAAATGTTTATCAAACGGTAAGAATTGGCAATCAAATTTGGATGGCAGAAAATCTGAAAGTGACCAGATATCGTGACGGTACGGCGATACCCAATGTAACAG